>JAJZRP010000032.1:3445-22961 GCA_021802655.1 Pseudomonadota bacterium | reverse complement strand
AGGATTCGCGGTCGTGGCGGACGAAGTGAGAAAGCTCGCCGAGAAAACCAGCCATTCGACGCAGGAAATCACGGTCACCATAGGCGGAATCAACGCAGGCACGATGGATGCGATCCGCATGATCGAGGCGGCCGTCGAAAAGGTGAAGCACGGCGAAGCGCTGGCAGGTGCAGCAGGGGAAGCCATCCTCGAAATCGGCAGCGGCGCTGAAAAGGTGAAGACCGGTGTCGACGACATCTCCAGTTCGATCAGGGAGCAGAGCGTCGCCAGCCGCGAAGTCGCGGCCAATGTCGAGAAAATCGCGCAGATGTCGGAAGAGAACAGCCACGCCATCGCCCAGGTCGACGAAACGGCCAAAACGCTGAAGGCGCTTTCCATCTCGCTGGAGGAAACGGTTCGTAATTTCAGGATGTAAGGGAAGCCCAGGACAATTCTGCAAAAATCGCTCAGGGGCTCCCGATCGTCCTGACGACCTTGAAAATCTCGAACAGGACAATGCCGATTGCGGCCGCTGCCGCGGCTACGACAAGATAAACGGATCTTTTCGGCATTCAGAGCACCATCAGTCCGATTATTCCCAGAAGAAGAGCGATCCCGAGGCCCAGAACCAGCAGGCTCCCGGGAAGCAGCTTGGGCAAAAAAGCCACCCCGAGGATTGCGATTGCGATTCCGATTGCCAGTTGCCTGAACATGCCCTCTCCTTGTTAATTCTTCATCATGACGCCTTCCGGAAGCTTGCTCCGTTTCATTGCCCCAGAAGGCTATTTTCCCAGACGCGATTCCACGGCGTCGAAAAACCCGGAATAGAACTTTTCGTCTTCAATGGTCTTACCCCTGACCTTGATCAGCGCTTCCGCGTTATTCGACCAGGGAAGCGAAATCGACCCCGCTGCCGGGATGCCGATACTGGCGGACTGGCTGGTCTTTTTCAGTTCGTTCCGGGTTTCGACGGCGCTGGCGAAGACCACCGATCCGGAAGCAACATCGCGGCAGACGACGCTGAAATCGATGGTGACATTGGCTTCCTTCTCCGGCTGAAATTCCTTTCTCGCGAAGAATTCTCCCTGCGCTTTCCTCTCGATAAGATATCCGCGGCCCAGAAGGACGAATTCCGCAGCTTTGCACGCCCTATCTGCCGAAGCCGCGAAATTTCGCTGAAAGGCATGACTCTTTCCGAAATCCTCCTTGCGGTAGACATCGCTTCCACCACAGGCTGAAAGGGCAACCAGCATGACTAAAAAAAAGATTCTCTCCATACCCCCGGAAGTCTAGCACAGGAAGGCGGGAAATTTCAGTTGTCCGCCCCGGGTCTGTAACCGTTGTAATAGGTGGTCGGCCCATAGGTGATTGTTCCTGGGGAAGCATAGGTCACAGGAGGCTGCACGATCACCACCCTGGGGGGAGGCGCAATATAGACGGGAGGCGGAGCATAATACACGGGAGGCGGATAATAAAGCGGCGGGGCCAGGGCCATCCCGCCCATCAGCCCGGTGCCAAAACCCCAGCCCCAGCCATCCCCCCAGCCCTCGCCTCGCCAGCCCTCGCCTCGCCAGCCCTCGCCTCGCCAGCCGCCTCCCCATCCGCCGTGCCAGCGCCCATCGGCATGGGCGACGCCCGCCATCGAAACCGTCATCAGCAAGATCGCAATCAGCCTCTTCATTATTTTTCTCCCGTTTGCCCTTTGCATTGGATGCCGCGTCAGGCGGAAAGTTCGCCCCGGGAAGCTGATCCAAATCAGCGCTTCCTGAGCGGCGCCAAAAGATGCGAGAGTCCGTTGTGGTCGATCTCCCGCATCAGGGCGAGCAGGCGGCCGATTTCTCCCGGAGGAAATCCGGATCTGGCGAACCAGTCGAGGTAATGCCCCGGCAGATCGGCAATCAGCCTGCCCTTGTATTTGCCATAGGGCATGATTGTGACAACAAGCAGTTCGAGGTCTTGCGGATTCATCAGGAAGATAGGCGAATCGGAAGTTGCAAAAAGGGATTCCCCCTATTATGGCGAGGCTGAACGAATAACAGTCGGGCTAGGGCAGATTCTGGATCTGACCGGATAGCTGCTGTTCCCTTGCCTTCACCAGCATGCCCTCCAGCTCTTTTTCGGAAACCGGGGGGCAGAAAAAATAGCCCTGCACTTCCGCACAGCCGCAGGCCTCAAGCAATGTCGCCTGCTCCAGGTTTTCCACGCCCTCGGCAATGACGGTGAGCCCGAGGCTGTCGGCAATCGCGAGTATAGCCTTGACGATCGCCTCGTTGCTCTTGTCGGCAACTATATCCCTGACGAAGGACTGATCTATTTTCAGTTTACCGACAGGGAAATGCTTGAGATAGGCGAGCGACGAATATCCGGTGCCGAAATCGTCCAGCGCCAATTCCACGCCGAGCATTTTCAGTTCATTGAGCATGGAAATGACTTCCGGCCCGTTGTACATGGCGATGTTTTCGGTGATTTCGAGTGCAAGATGCCGGGAATCGAGCCCCGTTTCATCGAGAATGTGCCGGACCTTTCCGGCCAGATCCGGCTGTCTGAACTGGATCGCCGAAAGATTCACTGCCATCCTGATTTCGGGCAAACCCTGCAACTGCCAGTTGCGGTTCGCTTCACAGGCTCTGCGCAATATCCTTTCTCCGACCGGAATGATCAGCCCTGTTTCTTCCAGCAGGGGAATGAATTCGGCGGGAGATACCCAATCACCCCCCCTCTTCCAGCGCATCAGGGCCTCCGCCCCGACCATCCTGCGGGTCGCAAGATCGAACTGGGGCTGATAAACGAGGCTGAATTCATCATTATGAACAGCCTGGTAAATCGCTCTTTCGAGCTCCAGTTTTTTCCGTTTGCGTTCCTCCATGCCATGCATATAGATACCGAAGCCGCCCGACTCGGGATTTCCGGCGCATTGCAGCGCGGCCTCGGCCTGACTCAGCAAAAGGTCCGCTTCCCTTTCCCCCTCGGGGGCAACGCTGCATCCGACGCGGCAATTCACGAACAATTCTTCTTCCCCGATACGCAGGGGTTTCCTGAAGGATTCGACGATCTCGCGGCCGCAGTCTTCCATGTTCAATCCGTTCTCCAGAGGCAGAACCAGGGCGAATACGTGCTCGCCGAACCGTCCCAGAAACCCTCCGTGATTGAACCCGGAAAGACGCCCGGAAAAGGCCCTCAACAATTGGGATTCCCCGGCATGCCCGAAACCGTCCAGCAGCTCCCCGTAGCGGCAAAACTCCACCAGAATCAGCGCAACCTTCTCGCCTTTCTTCAATATCGCATCGAGATGATCCCTGAGGGACTGGAAGTTCGGAAGCCCGCTCGCAGCGTCAAGGCGGACCAGGCTCCCTATTCTCTGATTGGCCCATGCCAGATCCCGATGCATGGCGGAATCCCTGAGTTCACGCCCTATCACAGGCAGCAGCCGGCTCAGGTTGTGCTTGGAGATGTAATCGGATGCCCCGAGCTTCATGAGTTCCGCTGCATCCTCCTCTGAAATCCCCCCGGAAACGATGATGAAGGGAATTTCCTGGCGATAACGCCGCACAATTTCCAGCGCCCGCCGCGCATCCAGTTCGGGCAGGTCGTTGTCGCACAGGATCAGGTCCCAGTCATTTTCCCGCATCTCTTCCTGCAATTGCCGGGAAGTCTCGATGCACTGCCAGACCACGGTCAACCCGTTTTCCTTCAGATTCTCGGCCAACAGGATCGCATCGTCTGTGGAATCATCCACTATCATCACGCGCAATGCCCCGGATGCATCCATCATCATTGTGCTCCGAACCGAATGATTTCACTTGCGATGGCGCCGAGGGGCACAATTCTCCCCACTGCGCCCCGCTTGACCGCCTCTTTGGGCATGCCGTACACGACGCAGGTGGCCTCGTCCTGGGCCAGGGTGCTCGCCCCTGCCATGCGCATTTCCAGCAAGCCGCTGGCGCCATCGTCACCCATTCCGGTCATGATGATGCCGAGCGCATTTTTTCCCGCGCACTGCGCCGCGGAGCGGAACAGTACATCCACCGATGGGCGATGTCTGCTCACCGGCGGGCCGTCCACGATATCGACATGGTATTGGGCGCCGCTGCGCTTCAGAAGCATGTGCCTGCCGCCTGGCGCGATCAGCACCCTTCCGGGCAAAACTCGGTCGCCGGATTTTGCCTCCTTCACTTCGACCTGGCATACGCTGTCCAGGCGCCTGGCAAAAGCTTCGGTAAACTTCTCGGGCATGTGCTGTACTGCCACGATGCCGGGGCATACGCGCGGCAGTGCGGTGAGCACGGTCTCCAGGGCCTGCGTGCCGCCGGTGGAGGTGCCGATGGCGATCACCGTGTCCGTCGTCCTTGCCATGGAATGCGCAGACTGCGGCAGAATCGCATCCGCGGAAAGCTTGCGCGGCGCAGGCGATGCGCTCTGGAGCCGCTTCACGTTGGCTCGCGCCGCGACCTTGACCATGTGCGTCAAATCGTCGGAGGCATCCTGCAAATGCTGCTTGAGCCCGATTTTCGGTTTGGCTGCGACCCCCACCGCCCCTGCGGCAAGCGCATGCATGGTGGTTTCCGCCCCCTTCTCGGTCAGGGTCGAACAGATCACCACCGGGGTCGGTCGCTCCGCCATGATTTTTCTGAGGAAGGTAATGCCATCCATGCGCGGCATTTCAACGTCCAGCACGATCACGTCCGGCCACTGCTTTTTCATTTTTTCCATGGCGAAGATCGGATCGGATGCGGCCCCGATCACTTCGATTTCCGGCGATCTGCCCAGCACTTCCGCCATCACCTGGCGCACCACCGCCGAATCGTCAACTATTAATACACTGATTTTCTTCAAAATCGTTCACCCTGGTCTGTGGCAATGCATTTTCCATGTGGCGCATCCATACCTTGCCGCTCCAGATGTCGAGCATGACGTTGCGGTATCCCTGCATGCCGACATGCTCTGCAACCACCTTGTGCCCATGATTTTTCAGCAGGTCGCGCGCCGCCATAATATTGCGGCAGGCGACATTGTTGCTGTCGATTTCGCTGCAATGGGTCGGCATATTGAACATGTTGCCGCCGCCGAACAGCTTGACCTGGAATTCCTCGGGCCGCATCCCCAGCCTGCGTATCTCGCGGTGAAAAAGGGCCATCGCCTCGTCGGCATAGCGGCCGTCCAGCTCATCTGCCGGCCTGACAATGCGGGAAGGCAGCATGAAATGGCACATTCCGCCGATCAACAGCCTGGGATGCCACATGGTGATCGCGACGCACGAACCGAGCAAAGTGCGTATGCGCGTATCCTGTCCGCCGAAATAAAATTCGCCTGGCTGCAGGAATATCTCGATGACATGCTGCGGTTTTTGCATCTCAGGGCTTCCGGTAAACGGAGGGCGCCACTGCCTGCAATCCTTCCGCTACGCCGTTCAGGCTCTCGGAATGGCTGACCAGGAAATACCCGCCCGGCTTCAATAACTGCAACAGATTTTTCACCACCCGCTTCTTGGTTTCGACGTCGAAATAGATCAGCACATTGCGCAAGAAAATCACGTCGAATTCGTCCAGTTTGGGAAGCGCCTCGTTGAGGTTGATCTGCCTGAACTGGATGCGGTTGCGCAAGTTGGCATTGACGAGAAAAGTGCCTTCATGCTCGCCTATCCCCTTGAGGCAATACCGGGTCAGATAAGCCTTGGGAATGTTTTCCATGCGATTCATCACATAATGGCCTGTTCTCGCCTTCTCCAGCATGCGGATGCTGATGTCGGACGCCAGCAATTCCCAGGGCTGCCCCCCCAGGCAGTCGTCGAGCGTCATGGCGATGCTGTAGGGCTCTTCCCCGCTCGATGCGGCGCCGCTCCATACCCTGACCGACTGGCGCCCCTTGAGGGAAGGCAGTATCCGGTTGCGCAAGAAATCGAAATGCTTGGGTTCCCGGAAGAAATACGTCTCGTTGGTAGTGAGCAAATCCACCGCCATCTGGACTTCCTTGTCGTTTCCCGGCCTGGTGAGCACATCGAAGTAGTCGGCATAGCTTGCCAGTCCGTAATGTTTGATGCGTTTGGCGAGGCGCCCTGCCACCAGCGGCTTTTTCGCAGCCGTCATGTTGATGCCGGCGATATCGTAGATCAGTTTCTGGAACTGAACGAATTCCTTGTCGGTGATGGCAACGTCACGCATGATTTCTTCTATGCCGCAATCGCGCCCGCCGAAGCGAGTTCCGCCATTTCGTCCACCGAGAGCACCCGATCCGCATTCAGGATGATCACGAACTTGCCTTCCACCTTGCCCATGCCCTTGATGAAATCCGCGCGGATCTTCGCGCCGAAATTCGGCGCTGGCTCGATCTCGTCACACGGGATGTCCAGCACTTCGTTGACCGCATCCACCATCACGCCCACCACCTGCGTGGCTTCCTCGGCTTCGAGATCGCTCCTGACTTCGATGATGACGATGCAGGTCCGCTTGCCCACCATTGTCGCCTGCTTGCCGAAGCGCGCGGAGAGGTCGATCACCGGAACCACCGCCCCTCTGAGGTTGATGACCCCGCGGATGGAAGCAGGCATGCGCGGCACTTCGGTCATTTGACCGTATTCGATGATCTCCTTGATAGCGAGGATGCCTATGGCGAACACTTCCCCCCCCAGCATGAAGGTCAGGTACTGCTGCAGATCCTGTCCTTCCGCACGATTCGCTCTTTCCGCCTTGACTAGTGCGCCCATGACCGCCTCCTCAGAATGCGACGAAGCCGGCTTCGGCAGGGGCTGCAGCGAGCGCAGGGGCGACCATCCTGGGCGGTTTGGCCTTGGCTGCAGGCTGCGCCTGGCGTACCGGAGCACGGGCCTCCTCGCCCACCTTGAAAAATCCCACCAGCTGCTGCAACTGCTCGGCCTGGCTGCTCATTTCCTCGGCGGTTGCCGCCAGCTCCTCCGAACTCGATGCGTTCTGCTGGGTGACCTGGTTGAGCTGGTTCATCGCGTTGTTGATCTGCCCCACTCCGGAAGACTGCTCCTGGGATGCCGCACTGATTTCCTGTACCAGGTCGGAAGTCTTGTTGATCACCGGCACGATTTCGTCCAGCAGTTTGCCCGCCTTCTCGGCAAGACCCACGCTGCCCTTGGCGACTTCGCCGATTTCCTGGGCTGCCACCTGGCTGCGCTCTGCGAGTTTCCTCACTTCCGCTGCAACCACCGCGAATCCCTTGCCGTGCTCTCCTGCCCGCGCCGCCTCGATCGCGGCATTCAATGCCAGAAGATTGGTCTGGTAGGCGATGTCGTCGATGATGCCGATCTTCTCCGCAATCCGCTTCATCGCGGTCACGGTCTCGGTGACGGCCCCTCCCCCTTCGACGGCCTGCTTGGCTGCAGTGGAGGCCATGCCGTCGGTCACCTTGGCGTTCTCGGTGTTCTGCTCGATACTGGCCGTCATCTCCTCGATCGAAGCCGAAGTCTCTTCCACGGAAGCCGCCTGTTCCGAGGTCGCCTGCGACATGCTCTGCGCAGTCGCGGAAACCTCTTCGGAGGCGCTGGCGATGGCGGTCGCGGAACTCCTCACCTCGCTGATGACCTGGGAAAGCTTCTCCACCATGCCCTTCATCGCGAACAGCAGGCTGCTGTTGTCGCCGTGCTTGACCGAGACTTCCACAGACAGATCCCCGCTGGCAAGCTTGCGGGAAATGTCTGCGGCATAGCCAGGCTCTCCGCCCAGTTGTTTCGTCAGATTGCGGGTAATCAGCCATCCCATGACTGCAACGACAGCGGTAACCAGAAGCGCTATGGTGATCGAAAGCTTGGTCGCCGTTGCCTGCGCCCCTGCCGCCTCGACTGCGCCCTTCTTGCCTAAATCGACGTTGTACTGGACATGCTCGTCGAGCGCCGCCTGGATTTTACCTGCAATTTCCATGTCCTTGCTCAGCATGGCCAGTCCTTGATCCACATGACCTGCCTTGAACTGCTCGATGGTCGGAGTGGTATCTTCCCCGTATTGCTCGATCAATCCCTTCTCGGCATTCAGCATCTGCCTGTCCTTGTCGTCGGCCACCATTTCCTTATCGTATTTCTGCAACCCTTCTGCAAGGCTGGCCTTGAATCCCTTGACCGCAGCCTCGATTCCGGACATCTGTCCGGCGTCTGAATAGAATATGGCCGACTTGTTGACTGCGATCCTGAGTTCCTCGAAATTCTTCAGCGCGCCGTCCAGCACGACGAGGCTCGGCACCGTGTTCACGTTGGCGAAATTGGCCGCAGTAAACACGCGCTCTATCTGGTAATAACCGAGGCCTGCCAATCCGGCGAGGCCGATCACGGCAGAAAAGATCAGCAAATACATCCTTTGAGCTACAGTCATGATTGATTCCCCATTCAGTTGATTGAAATGTTTAACGCTTGCGTTCAGACGCTATTTCCGGCAACGCATTATTCCCCAACTCCCTATCAGTTGCCTGCTGCACCAGTCGCTGCACGTCCAGGATCAGCGCCACCTCCCCGCTGCCCAGGATGGTGAAGCCGCCTATGCCGCGCACGCCGCCGAACACCCTGCCGAGCGGCTTGATCACGGTTTGCAGTTCTCCCTCCAGGGTATCGACCACGAATCCCGCACGCTGGCCGGCATACTGCACCACCACCACGTTCTGCCTGATGGATGCCATGCCTTCGACTTCGAACAGCTCGCGCAACCTGACGAAGGGCAGGACTTCTCCGCGCAGGTTGATGTAGCCGTTGTCGCCGGACTCCCGCTCGGCGGCGTCGAGTTCGATGCATTCCACCACCATGTCGAGCGGAATGACGTAGCTGGAGGTGCCGACACCGACCAGGAAGCCGTCGATGATGGAAAGGGTGAGGGGAAGGCGGATTTTTGTGGTAGTACCCATGCCCTCCCGGCTTTCGAGTTCGATGGTGCCGCGCAGATCCTGGATGTTGCGCCTCACCACGTCCATGCCCACTCCCCGGCCGGACAGGTTGCTCACCGCATCCGCCGTGGAAAATCCGGCCTCGAAAATCAGCTGGTAGATTTCCTTGTCGGACAGCTCCGCATCCGGCTGCACCAGGCCTTTTTCGACCGCCTTCTTCAGGATTTTCTCGCGGTTCAATCCGCCGCCGTCGTCCGACACTTCGATGACGATGCTGCCCGAGTCGTGATAGGCATTGAGCTTCAATGTGCCCTGTGCGGGCTTGCCGCGCGCTTCCCGGACTGGTGCAGATTCTATGCCGTGGTCCATGGAATTTCTGACCAGATGGGTGAGCGGATCGCCGATTTTTTCCACCACGGTCTTGTCGAGTTCGGTCTCGGCTCCGCTGATCACGAGGCGGATGTCCTTGCCGAGTTCGCGGCTGACATCCCGCACCACCCGCTGGAAGCGGTTGAAAGTGGCGCCGATCTGCACCATGCGCAGGGAGAGCGCGGTATCCCGCACTTCCTCGACCATGCGCGACATGGTGGACGTGACTTCAAGCAGTTCTCCCATGGCGGCCTTCTGGGCGATGAGGCTCGCGCTGGAGCCGACGATGATGAGTTCTCCCACCAGATTGATGAGCTGGTCGAGCTTGGCGGAATCGACCCTGATCAGGCTGTTTTCACTGTTCCTGCTTTCCCTGACCTGCTTCTGTTTCTCCAGGGCGGCTTCGACCACGGGCGCCTGAACCATGCTCTGCTCGACCAATACTTCGCCTATCGGGCGGGGCTCGCCTGCATTCTGGATCTTGAGCGCTTCTTCCAGTTCGCCGGCAGTCAATGTGCCGCACTCGACCAGGATGTCGCCGAGGCGCATTTCGTCTTCCGGCAATTCCCTGATGAGCGCCAGGTATTCGCCGATCTTGCTGTGCGGCGGCAAAATGCCGATGCGGCAGTCTTCGCGCACGAATTCGAACACCCCTTCGATGGCTGCCTTGTCCGCATCGCTCTCGAAGCTGATTTCAAAACCAAGATAGCAGGACTCGGGGTCGATTTCCGAAAGGCGCGGCACACCATCGGTCAGGATGTGGATGCTGACGATGCGCCCCATTTTTCCGAGGTAGCGGATGAAGGAAAGCGGGTCCATGCCGTAGCGCAGCACATCCTTCCCGAAGCGCAGCGAGATGTGCCAGCAACCGGATTCCACCCCGCCCCCCAGGCTTTCGACCCGAGCCTCGCTCTCGACCGGCATTGCAGCGGCTTTGTACGAACCGAGATACTGCATCAGGCAGTCCGTGAGCGCTTTGCCTGAAGATGCGTCAGCTGCTTCGGGAAGCGCCTCCCTTGCGACGCATTCGACGAGAAGATTCAGATGGTCGCAAACCTGCAGCATCAATGCAGTCATTGCGCCGTCCATTTTCAGCTCGCCGGAACGCACCATGTCCAGCACGTTTTCTGCGATGTGGGTGAATTCGACCACGAAATCCAGCCCGAAAAGACCGGCCGAACCCTTGATGGTGTGCGCGGCGCGGAAAATGGCGTTGATGGCATCATCGTCCGCCATGCCGCGCTCGATGTCGAGCAGGGATTCCTCCATGTTCTGGAGCAGTTCCCTGGCTTCGACGACAAACGTGTGCAGTGCTTCGTCCAGATTCATGGCGTCGTCCTCAATGGGTGGTGATGAGCATGGGATCTCCGAAGAATCCGGCGAGATCGGAGAGTTCCAGGGCTTCCTGGACCGCGGCGCTATGCCCGGTGAAGGAGAGCTGCATATTGCGCACGATGGATTCAAGCTTGAGCGCCATCATGAGCTGCAGGCCGGAAGCATCGATTTCGGTGACGCCGGACAGGTCGATTTCGAGATCCGCTCCGTCGATGCAGGCCGGGAGCAACGCTTCCTTCAGTTCCAGAGCCCTGGAAATGGTCATTTCCCCTTCGACGGCGATGTGCTGTTTTGCAATTTTCATGATTTTTCTCCGGGATCTCAGGGAGCGACCAGCTTGGAGACGGCGGCAAGCATCTGTTCAGGCTTGAAGGGTTTCACCACCCAGGCTTTCGCGCCTGCGGCCTGCCCTTCCTGTTTCATTTTTTCGCCTGCCTCCGTGGTGAGCATGATGACCGGCGTGAACTTGTAGGCCGGCAGCTTCTTGGCTTCCCTGACGAAGGTGATGCCGTCCATGTTGGGCATGTTCACGTCGCTGACGATGAGGTTGATCTTTTGCCCGTCGAGCTTGGATAACGCATCCTTGCCGTCGCATGCCTCGATCACGCTGTACCCTGCCCCCTTGAGCGCAATGCTGACCACTTGACGCAGGGATGCGGAATCGTCGATTACGAGTATGGTTGCCATGGTTTCTCCTCAAAAAAATGTGATTTCGTCCTCGGCGGATTGATCGACCTCTCCGCCATGATTCGCCTGCTCCTCGGTCGTGGCGTAGCTCTTCTCCAGTTCTTCGAGAACCGACCGGGCATCGATGGGCTGAAGGCGCCCGCTTTCCCTGAACTGCATTTCGTTCTCCTTCAGTTTTTCCGGGAAGGAGGCGATGCTGTCCCTGACATGCGAGAGGATCTGGCTCACCCTGTCCTGGAACTGGAGCTGGACCATGGATTCAGCGACTTCACTCTTGATTCCTTCGCTCGCATTGCGCAGGATTCCCGCGGATTCCGAAAGGCTGCCGGTCGCTTCCCTGAAGTCTCCCAGCACCTCACGGATCGCATCTTCCGAGGCGCCGACCGAAGATTTTTCCAGCTCCGCCGACTCTTCTGCGGAATCGAATGCCCCGGTGATGGCGCGGCTGATCGATTCGATCATCGCCGTGATCTGCTTTCCGCTTTCCCCGGATTTGTTGGATAGCTTCCTGACTTCGTCGGCCACCACGGCAAAGCCCCTTCCGGCTTCTCCCGCCCTCGCCGCCTCGATGGCGGCATTGAGCGCGAGCAGATTGGTCTGGTCCGCGATGTCCGCGACGGTTGCAGCCATTGCCTTCAACTGGCCGATGTATTGCACCAGATTTCCGACTTCGCCAAGGAGCGCTTCCTTGTTTTTCAGCGCATCCTGAAGCGATGCGATCACCGAATTCAGGCGCGCCTCGCTCCTCTCGAAGACAGCCACCAGCCCGCCCTCGGCAAAGTCCGCGGAAGCGCTGGAAGCCGAAACCGCTTCATCGAGTTTGCCGACCATTCCGGAAAACCTTCCCGTCAATTCGATCACGGCCTGTTCGGTCTGGCTCCTGCCGGTTTCGATCTGTTTCTCCCACACCGGAAGAACGGACTGCCCGAAGCAATCGAGTCCCGAAAGGTAGGCCTCGACATCGGCGCGGCTGCCTGCTGCCAGCGACGCTTCCCTTGAAGCAAGCACCCTGGAAAATTCCAGATTTTTCGCCTTTTCGTACCAGGCGGCAGAAACGATTCCGGTTGCCGCGACACCCATGGCAAGAACGACGCTCAGCCAGGATAGCGAGCCCATGAAGAGCATGGCTCCAGATCCTGCCGCGGCAGGCAGGGCAACAATCCATTTTCCTGAAGACATTTTCATCGATTCCCCTGTTGTTTTTGTCGGCAGTCCCTGATCACCTCCAGTACACTGCCGAAATCCTTAGTCTTGTCGAAAAAATGATCCGCTCCCATCGCCATGCACCTCCTGCGGTACTGTGTTTCCGCGTGGTTGGAAAAAACCACCACGCTGGCGAGCGACCCCTCCTTCCTGACTTTCTTCAGCACATCCAGACCGCTCCCTTCTGCAAGCTTCAGGTCCAGCACCACGATGTCCGGATGACCATCCAGAATTGCAGCAACCGCATCCCGAGCCGAATCGGATTCGCATACCCCGATGCCGGGATCGATTTCCCGAATGCCGTCTTTCAGCCGCTCCCTGACCAGCAGCGAATCTTCCACCAGATAAACCATCATGTTCTTGCCAGTCTTCCTGTCTGCATCGTGTCGAGCGAATGATGCAGTTTTTTGCAAAAGGAAAATATCAGCAGACGCTGATTCTTGGCTTAGGAATGCCGCGAGGGCAGTAGGAATTTTCCGACGGGGTTGTCAGAAAAGCTTAATCGAATGCACCCGAATCGACGAGGCCGTGGCGGATGCCGTATTTGACGAGGGAAGCCATGTTGTCGACTGCCATCTTCTGCAAAATGTGGGTTTTGTGCGTGCTCACCGTCTTGACGCTCAGGTTGAGTTCTTCGGCAATTTCGGAAATGCTGCTGCCGTGCAGCAGCAGCATGAAAATCTGGTATTCGCGGTCGGACAGCAGGGTATGCGGGGGCGCATCAGATTGCGGGCGCAGGGAAAAAGCCAGCTTCTCGGCCATTTCCGGGCTGAGAAAAATGCCGCCTCCCGCCACCTTCCTGATGGCTGAAACCAGTTGGGAAGATGCGCTGTCCTTGGAAACATACCCCGATGCGCCCGCCTTCAAGGTGCGCACCGCATACTGGTCTTCCCTGTGCATGCTTAGGATCAGAATCGGCAGCTTCGGGTTATCAAGCTTGATCAGCTTGATCAGTTCCAGCCCGCTTCTGCCCGGCATGGACATGTCCAGCACCACCACGTCCCAGTCTTCCTCGCGCACTTTCTTCAGGGCATCATGGCCGTTGTCGGCTTCTCCCGCAACGACCATGTCCCGGCATTCGGCGAGGATCTGCTTGAGCCCTTCACGCAAAATGGTGTGGTCGTCGGCCAGCAGCACGCGGATCATTGCCGCACCGCCTCGACGGGAAGACGGACGCAAACGGATGCGCCATTCCCCGGGATGCTCGCGATATTCACTTCTCCTCCCAGCATCTTCGCCCGCTCTTTTATCCCGAGCAAACCGTAGGAACGTTTTTTCGGATTCTCCTGGAAACCCCTGCCGTTGTCGCGGACTTCCAGTGCGATTTCGCCGTTCTCCTGTTCGACAGTGACATGAACGAAGTCGGCTCCCGCATGGCGAGCCACATTGGTGAGTGCCTCCTGGACAATGCGGAAGATGCAGGTGGCGATGCGGTCGTCGAGATCGAATTCCTCCCGGTTCATGGCAAGCTCGCAATCGATCCCGGTGCGCTCACTGAATTGCTCGACCTGCCATTCGATCGCGGCGGCAAGCCCCAGATCGTCGAGCATTCCGGGACGAAGATGCTCCGCTATCCTGCGCACCGAATCGACGGTCCCGGCCAGAATATTCGACATGGAGCGCAGTCTTTGACCCGCTTTCTCTTCCTGCGCATACCGCTGGATCAGCCAGTCGACATCTATTTTGAGGGCTGTCAGGGCTTGCCCGAGTTCGTCGTGGATCTCTCGTGCGATCCTTTTGCGTTCCTCTTCCCTGACGCTGTCGCGATGCGCCGAAAGCTGCCTGAGCAACTCTCTCGACCATCTGATCTCCTCTTCCTTCTGCTTGCTCTCCGTGATGTTGAACAATACGCCGTCCCACAACAGGCTTCCGTCTTCGACGCGCCTCGGGGTTGCCCTCAGATTGATCCATTTCACATGACCCCCGGACAGCAATATCTGCCCTTCCCAGTTCCATGCACCGAGCGCGGCTGCAGAACGGTCCCGCGCCGCGATGAAAGTCTTCGTGTCGGCTTCGGAAAGGAGCGCCATGAAGGCATCCGGGTCGCTGGCGAGATGCGACGGCGACAGGCCGCATATCGCCGCAGAGCCTTCGCTGACGTAGGTAAAGCGCCCCTTCGACCCGCCCAGCAGATACTGGAAAACCATGCCCGGAACATTGTTGGTCATGGCCGAGAAGCGCGCTTCGCTTCTCTTGAGCGCCAATTCCATTCGCCTTTTCTCGCGCCTGACTCCCGCCTCGTTCAATTCGCGCTTCAACGCCGGGACAAGACGCCCCAGATTGCCCTTCATCACGAAATCGTGCGCGCCGGACTTCATCAGGGCGACCGCGGTCTCCTCCCCTATGCAGCCGGAAACGACGATGAAGGGAATGTCCAAACCGGAGGATTTCAGGATATCGAGCGCTTCCATGGTCGAAAATTCGGGAAGATTGAAATCGGAAAGCACCACATCCCAGGACTCTTCATCGAGCGCCTCCCTCATTTCCGCGCTGTTTTCGACGCGGTAGGCGGAAACATCGAATCCCGAAGAAGACAAAGCCGCCAGGACGAGTTCGGCATCGTCGGTGGAATCCTCCACCAACAGCAGCTTGATGGGATCTATGCCGGCCGGCATGAACCCGGCACCTCGTTGAGATCGAGCCAGTAATGTCCGATCTGCCTGATCGATTCGGTGAACTTTGAAAAATCCAGCGATTTCTGGACATAGCTGTTTGCGCCCAGCTTGTAGCAGTCCTCCAGATCGCATTCCTCATTGGAGGAACTCAGGACCACCACGGGCAGACAACTGGTCGCCTCGTTGGCGCGCATCTGCCGCAATACCTCGAAGCCGTCCACTCTCGGCATTTTCAGATCCAGCAGGACGAATCCCGGCCTGTCATTATCCGAAAAAAGGTAGTCCAGGGCTTCCTGCCCGTCCCGCGCCACCATGACCTTACCGGCCAGCCCGTTCTCGCGCAGCGCGAGCAGGGCGAATTCCATGTCGTCCGGATTGTCTTCCACCAGCAGCATCGCCTTGTGCGCCGTTTTTCCCATGCCATCCTTCACAGAGTGAAATAGAATGTTGCACCGACATCCACCTCCCCTTCCGCCCATATCCGCCCGTCATGGCGGCGTATGATCCGCTGTACCGTGGCAAGACCGATTCCGGTCCCCTCGAATTCCTCGACCTTGTGCAGCCTCTGGAATGCGCCGAACAGTTTTCCTGCATATTTCATGTCGAATCCTGCGCCATTATCGCGCACATACAATATTTTTTCACCTCCCTGCTCGAAAACACCGAATTCTATTTTCGCTTCGCTCCTGGCTGAGGTGAATTTCCAGGCATTGCCGATCAGGTTCTCCATCACGATCCTCATCAGGCGCGCATCTGCAAGAACCTCGATATCGGGCTGGATTGCCCATTCGACATGCCGCTCCCCGGCATCGAATTCCCGGATCACACTCTCGACGATCCTGCTCAGGTCGACTGCCTCCTTGCGGATTTCGCTGCGGGTGACGCTCGCGAGCTGCAGCAGATCCTCGATCAGTTCCCCCATGCGCCTGGCTGCCCGCCGCACGCGGGCAAGATAATCCAGCGCGGTGTCGTCGAGCTGTTCGGAATGCCTCTTCAGCAATATCTCGCTGAAGCCGTCTATGCTCCTCAATGGCGCGCGCAGATCGTGGGAGACGGAATAGCTGAAAGCCGCCAGTTCGGCATTCGCCGCCTCGAGCTGCCGGGTGCGCATCTGCACGCGCTCCTCGAGTTCGGAATTGACCTGCCTCAGCATCTCTTCCGCAGCTTGCCTTTTGCTCTGCTGGTCGAGATAGTCGAGGGCGAAGGAAATGTCGGCGCAGAGTTTATGCAGAAGGTTCGCGATGTCCTCGCCGAAGAAATCGACGCGGTCGGCATAGATGTTGATCAGGCCGATCCGCTTGCCCCCGAGTTCGAATGCAAATCCGGCGGATGAGCGATAGCCGCGCCTCATTGCTTCTTCTTTCCATGTCACCATTCTCGGATCGTTCGCGATGTCCTGGCAAATCTGAAACCTGCCTTCCCTGATGGTCAATGCTGCGGGGCCGTCGTGGGCCATGAGGCCGGTTTCTTTGAGCAGATCGATATATCCCGCATCATGGCCGGCATGCATCACCGGGATGATCTCACTCGCCTCGTCGAGCAGGCCGATCCAGGCCATCACGAAACCGCCGGATTCCACCACGATTCTGCAGATGTCCCGGAACAGTTCTTCCTGGCTTCGGGTATGTACCGTCGCCTCATTCACCCGGCTCAGGACCAGATACAGGCGGTTGAGTTTATCCAGTTTCGCTCCCGTCCCCCGCAACGCCTCTTCGGCGATCTTTCTGTCGGTGATGTCGACGAAAGAAACGATTACCTCCCTGATCGAACCATTTTCGTCGAAATCGGGAAAACCGTTGACCAGCGCCCAGCGCGGCTGTGCCTCGCCCTGGAATTCCACGCCGACCACGTAATTATAGAAAGGCTGCCCGTCGGCCAGAACCCTGTTTTCCGGAAGCTCCTCCACAGGCATGGTGCTGCCGTCCTCCTTCGAAAAGCGCACGAACAGGTTCGGAATGTGCATCCCCGTCAGGACCGTGCCGAATCCGAAAAAACGCCTGGCTGCGGCATTCAGGTAGCTGACCGAACCGTCTGACGCATGCACGACGACTGCTGTCTGCAGGTTTTCCAGAAGATGGTGGGTATATCGCTCCTTTTCGCGCAGCATCATTTCGGCCTGCTTGCGCTCGGTCAGATCCCGTACCACGCAGATGAAGTGTTTTTCTCCCTCGAAATCGAATTTCCCCACGGCCATTTCGTAGGGAAAGGCCGAGCCGTCCTGCCTGCGCGCATCTCCCTCGATGCCTGGGCATCCCCCTTCGATGCAATTCGCATTTCGGGGATAATTCCCGCTTACGCAATCGGACAGTCCTTTCAACAATGGAAATTCTTTCCCGCATTCCACATAGCCCGGCCCGAAAATCTTCCGTGCGGACAAATTGAGCGAGCGGATCACGCCTTTTCCGTCAGTGGTGACGACGCCTTCCGGAATGTTGTCCAGGATGGTTCTGGCATGCGCCTCTGCGCTGATCAGCCCGCGCACCAGGGGGCGCGTGCGGCGGTAAAGCAGCCATGCAGCCAGGCTGGACACCCCCAGGAGAAAAGCATAGGCGGGAAGCAGCCGGCTCCGTGCAGACACATAGAGTTCGTCCGCGTCGATCTTTTCCACCATGCCGAGCCCGAGGTCGCTGACCGGACGATAGGCCGCAACCACGAGCTTCCCCCGGTAATCCATTCCCGTCGCCACCCCGGATTTCCCGGAAAGGGCATGGCTCATCGGCAGGATATGGCCCTTGATGCGGGTGGGAAACCGGATCACTGCCTGATGCAGGCGGGAAGGAAAGCAGCCCATCATGCCATTGCCCGGGGCGCAGACCACGACCTCGCCGGATTGCCCCAGGCTTTGCGCCAGATCGAATTCGGAATCCAGATCGCGCAAATCGGTTTCGACCCCGATCTCGCCGATTTCGCGCCCTTTCCGGTAAACCGGGGCGTCTGATTCCAGATGCAGCCCTTCCCGCCAGAAAAGCCAGGCAGACTGTCTGAATGCCACCTTGATCCTGTTTTCGAATCGCTTCGAACGCTCCCCGACGGAGGCGACCATCCTTCCCTTTCCGTCGCTGACCCAGATGGCCCGGACCCCCTCGGCCTTTTGCAATTCGAGTATCTTCTGCAGCCTTGCCTGCAGCGTGCCTGCATCCCCCTGCAGATCGGAGAGTTCGGCGATCTTGTCGGCTTCCCCCGCAGCGCTCATCACCGATTCCCTGAAATGGCGGGCATTGGCCTGGAGCGCGTCGGAAAGGGTTCCCTGAAATCCGCTCATGATCTCCCTGGCCAGAATTCCCGCACCGCCCAGCCCGGAAACCAGGCTTAGCCCCAGAATCAATACGATCCCCTGGGCGGCGACCTGCCGATCCTGCCTGCCTTCGTAAAAGGCGATAATCGAAGGACTCAGACGTAAGGAATAGCCCAGCATCATGCTCAGCATGAGCAATCCCACCGAGGCTGCCCGGCCCATCCCGTACCGCCCGAGCATATGCTCGAACAGGGTGATATCCAATACCGCATTCAACGCATGGCCGAAAAAGCTGCCGAAGGCGATGACGAAAAGGATCAGCCAAAGCAGTTGCAGGGCCAGAATGGCCCCGGTTTTACCGGGTCGGTTCTTGAACAAGATGACCAGCCCGGCCACGAAGAACGCTATGGATGTTTCGGGAGAAGACGCTGCGTTGGCGACGGCAAACGCAGACACCGCCGCACCCAGGAAGGAAAGCGCTGCGCGATCTTTGCCGGAATCGAGCGCGAAAGCCATTCCGCAGAGAACAAAACAGAGCGCGGCATTGAGCTGCCCGGGAATGGCAGCCGACCCCGACCGGTCGAGGCCGAACACTATCGTCAGCCCTACCGCGACGAGCAACATTCCCAGCGGAAGCCGGATTTTCCTATGCGTTGACTGAGTCATCATCTCCCCCGGGAGCTTCTGCAGCCGGTCTCAGGCTGCAAGCTACAATCTCGAGTCTGCCGTGGGCAGCGAGGCTTGTTTTTCTTTTCCAGGCCATCAAAACCGAAAAAGAGGATTCATCAATGAAAATACAGGAAATGAACACTATAGATTGTAGCGCTAAAGTTCGCATCTTGACTACCTTCCAATCATCTCACCTAAATTGGGAAAACTGAATTTCACAAATATGCCCATGCCATGCAATGCGATCCGGAACAGGACGGACCATTTCGTTACGCTTCTTTAAATACAGAGGAAAAGCATGGACATCAAACAAGCCTTTGCCAAGGCACTCAGGGATACCCGAAAAATTCGGCAACTGACCCAGGAAGACTTTTCCGTGGTTTCCAGCCGAACTTACTTGAGCACGCTGGAGCGGGGACTCAAAAGTCCGACGCTCGACAAGATCCAGAGCCTGTCCAAAGTGCTGGAAATTCACCCTCTCACCCTGCTCGTGCTGGCCTTCGGCCATGTCGAAGATGCCGGGCATGCCGAGGTTCTCGAGAAGGTCGCGAAAGAAATCGACCAAATTACCGGATCTTCCGGGCGCAAAAAATAGCGC
>JAJZRP010000032.1:0-3345 GCA_021802655.1 Pseudomonadota bacterium | reverse complement strand
CGAGACCTGAAGGGAAAGCATGACGAACGTCAAGGCAGCCGGTATCCGCCTGTGCTAGGATGACTCTTTTCGAGATTCGAGCCGAGAAAATGCCTGCAGAATCCAGACTCCACGGCCTGTCCAGCGCCGAAGCCGGCGAACGGCTTTTGCGATACGGGCCCAATACCGTCAGGGAGGCCGACTCCCATCCATGGCTTGCCTTCCTGAAAAAATTCTGGGCGCCCATACCCTGGATGCTGGAAATCACCATTGTTTTGCAGCTTGCCCTCGGCAAGGCGGACGAGGCGCAAATCATTGCAGCCCTGCTGCTCTTCAATGCAGTCCTCAGCTTCGTTCAGGAAAATCGCGCCAACAAGGCATTGGCCCTGCTGAAAAGCAGGCTGGAAATCCAGGTGCGCGTGCTGCGCGACGATCGCTGGAAAAAGCTGCCGGCGCAGGAGCTGGTCCCCGGCGATATGGTGCACCTGCGCATGGGGGATCTCGTTCCGGCCGATGTCAGCCTGCTCGACGGCCAGGTTCTTCTCGACCAGTCTGCGCTCACCGGCGAATCCCTGCCCATCGAGGCCGGGGAAGGCGCGACGGCTTATGCCGGCGCCATCGTGAAGCGCGGCGAAGCATCCGGAGAAGTCGCGGCGACAGGATCGCGCACCTATTTCGGCAAGACCGCGGAACTGGTCAGAACCGCAAAAACCGCAAGCCATCTCGAAAAGCTGATCTTCACCATCGTCAGGTACCTCATCGTGCTCGACGTGATTCTGGTCTCCACCCTGCTTGTTTACACCACGATATCCGGCATTGCGATCACGGAAGTGATTCCTTTCGCACTTATCCTGCTGGTGGCATCCGTTCCGATCGCCCTGCCTGCGACATTCACGCTGGCAACCGCCCTGGGTTCCCTGGAACTGGCCAAGAACGGCGTGCTGGTGACGCGCCTTTCGGCAATCGAGGAAGCCGCGGCGATGGACGTGCTGGCAAGCGACAAGACCGGGACCATCACCCTGAACAAGCTGGCGCTGACGGCACTTCACCCTTACGGCCCCCATCTTGACGCCGACCTGCTGCGACTTGCCGCGCTTGCCTGCGACGACGCGACCCAGGACCCCATCGACATGGCCATTCTGGATTCGGCGAGATCGCAGGGAAGGCTTGCAAAGATACCCGACAGGTTGAGTTTCGTGCCCTTCGATCCGGAAACCAAGCGCTCCGAAGCCCTGTTCGAAGAGGACGGAAGAAGGCTGCATGTGATCAAGGGCGCGCCCAAAGTCGTGGCCGATCTGGTTAGCAGCAACCCCGACATCGCAGTTGACGTGGAGCGCATGGGCGCCCAGGGTCTGCGCGTGCTGGCGGTTGCTGCAGGCAGGGGGGAAAGCCTCGATCTCGTCGGGCTGATCGGGCTCAAGGACCCGCCACGGGAGGATTCTCGCCCCCTCATAAAAAGCCTGAACGATCTGGGCGTGCGCGTCATGATGGTTACGGGAGACGGTCCGGCCACCGCCAAGGCCATTGCGCAAGAAGTGGGCCTGGGGATGCGCATCTGCCCTCCCGAAATTTTGCAGGATGAAATCCGCCTGCATGTGCTGGATTACGACGTTTTTGCGCATGTACTGCCGGAAGACAAGTTCCACATGGTGCAGGCATTGCAGGCGACGGGCCGCATCGTCGGCATGAGCGGGGATGGGGTCAACGACGCCCCCGCGCTCAGGCAGGCGGAAGTCGGCATCGCGGTCGCCAATGCCACCGATGTCGCCAAGGCCGCCGCCAGCCTGGTGCTGACCAATCCGGGCCTGTCGGACGTGAAAGCCGCGGTGCAGACCAGCCGGCGCATCTACCAGCGCATGCTGACCTATACCCTGAACAAGATCATCAAGACCCTTGAAATCGCCATTTTCCTGAGCGTCGGGGTGATGCTGACAGGGGTTTTCGTCATCACCCCGCTGCTGATCGTGCTGCTGCTCTTCACCAACGATTTCGTCACCATGTCCATCGCAACCGACAATGTCACCTATTCGCAAAAGCCCGAGCGCTGGAACGTTCCGGCTCTGATGAGCATAGCCGGCACCCTCGCCGCGCTGGTGCTGGTGCTTTCCTTCGCCGTGTTTTTTGCCGGGCGCGACTGGCTCAACCTTCCCCTGAACCAGCTTCAGACGCTGATTTTCGCGATGCTGGTCTTCACCGGGCAGGGCAATGTCTACCTGGTTCGCGAGCGGCACCACTTCTGGAAGTCGAGGCCGAGCCGGTGGCTGCTTCTGGCATCCGCCGTCGACATCCTGGCAGTCATCCTGCTGTCCACCCGAGGCATCCTCATGGCCCCCATTCCATTGCAACTGGTGGCAGGCCTGATGGCGCTGGTGCTGACCTACCTGTTCTTCATGGATTTCGTCAAGATCAGGATCTTTCGGCGTTTCGGTTTCTGAATCGGTCCCGATGTGGGAAAATTCGGGGCGTCGGCAAAACAGGGGGAATGAAATGAAAAAGGATTTCTGGCTGGAGCGCTGGGAAAGGGAGGAGATCGGCTTCCATCAGGACGACTACAATCCGCACCTGCGCGAATACTGGCAGCAGTTGCAGCTTGCGAAGGGCAGCCGCGTGTTCGTCCCCCTGTGCGGCAAAAGCCGCGACATGATCTGGCTGAAAAGCCAGGGATTTTCCGTTCTGGGGGTGGAACTGAGCGAGATCGCGGCAATGGCCTTTTTCGAGGAAAACGGACTGACTCCGAAGTATTCGGTGCATGGGAAATTCGACTGGCATGAGGCCGATGGCATCGGCATTTTGTGCGGCGACTTCTTCGATCTCGACCGGGCCATGCTCGAAAATGTCGGGGCGGTTTACGACCGGGCTTCCCTGATCGCATTGCCCCCGGAGATGCGCGAGCGCTACGTTTCCCAAATGGCTGCCATTTTGCCGCCCGGCACCAGGATCCTGCTGATCACCCTGGATTATCCCCAGGAGGAGATGCAGGGCCCGCCCTTTGCGGTTTCGAAACGGGAAGTGCGGGAACTCTACGGCAAATACGCAAAAGTTGCGCTTCTCGCCGAAATCGACGCGCTGCATCTCGAACGGAATGCGCGCTTCCGGCAGCGCGGCCTGTCCCGCCTGCAGGAATGCGTCTTCCTGGTCGAATTGCGCTAAGCGCCCGCCGTCAGCCGATCTTCTTCAGAGAAAGCAGCACCCACCTCCCCCCTGCAGCGGGCCGCAGGGCGCATTCGTAGGTCGCTTCATGCCTGGGAAAGTACGGGTTCTTCGCCCGCGTCCTGCGTCTCACCTGCCATATCCCGTCGCTGGCCGTGACATAGGCGCCTTCCATGAAGTCGGCCTCGGGGTCCCCGATCTCCTGCCTGACGAAGA
>JAJZRP010000082.1 GCA_021802655.1 Pseudomonadota bacterium | reverse complement strand
GTTCGTTTTCTCGACATGCCGATCAGGCTCTACAGTGCGGGTTCGAGCGAATGTTTTGGCGACACGGGTGAAACCGCAGCAGATGAATCCACCCCTTTTCGCCCCAGAAGCCCTTATGCAGTAGCAAAGGCTGCTGCTTTCTGGGAGGTGGCCAATTATCGAGAAGCCTACAAGCTCTATGCCTGCTCTGGCATCCTGTTCAACCACGAGTCTCCTTTGAGGCCAGACCGGTTCGTGACCAAGAAGATTTTGAATGCCGCATCCAGGATTGCGAATGGCAGCAAGGAGAGATTGCGCCTTGGCAGTTTGGACATCCGCCGCGACTGGGGCTGGGCGCCGGAATATATCGAGGCGATGTGGCTGATGCTGCAGAAAGACGAACCTGACGATTATATCGTGGCGACCGGCGAGACCCATTCCCTGCGCGAGTTCGTTGCCGAGGTTTTCTCCAATTTCGACCTCGACTGGCAAGAGCATGTCGATTTCGACCCCACGCTTGTGCGCCCCAACGAGTTGCTTGTCAGCCGTGCCGACCCCTACAAGGCTTACCGGGAACTGGGATGGCGCGCGAAATACAGGATGAAGGATGTTGCGTCCATGCTGGTCGATTGGGCGAAAACACATGAAGAAGTGGCTCCGGGAGTTCGGGCAGTGAGATAACCTTGCTCAACCAAGGCCGTGAAGAGCGGCGAATAGAGAGGGGCAAGAGATGAAAAGACCGAGAAGGAACCGCGCATCGAATTTCAAGGCCCAGGCAGCGCTGCGGGATAGCCCCGATCAGTGATTTGCTTCTCGGCCTCGATCCTGAATTCTTCAGGGTAACGCTTGCTGCTCATGACACCTCCCTGGTTGCCTCAATTCTAAGGTTTAAAGGTGTCCACCGGAAACGGGGCGATTCAGTATTCCCTCTGGAATGTGCTTCCCCAGCTGCCGAAGAATAGATTGCCTTCGTGTTCGGCAAGGTCCGAAGGATCAGGCGAACGATCGAGTCCTTCATCATGCGGCCGGCCTGGAGGACGCTGCCGCGACCACCCGGTTCTTGCCGGATTGTTTGGCCTGGTACATGGCTTCGTCCGCCCGCTGGATCAGTGTATGCTGGGTCTCTTCAGGCTCCATCAGGGCAACGCCCGCGCTGAAGGTGATGACCCGCCTCTCGTTGTTGTGCAGGAAGATCTTTTTGGTCAGTTCGCGCTGCAGGCGGGTGATCGCCTGGACGGCTTCGGTAAGATCGGAGTCGGGCAGGATGATCAGAAATTCCTCTCCGCCGAAGCGCGCGACGACATCGTTGGGCCGCACCGTCTCCTTGATGACTTTCGAAAGATGGACGAGCGCATCGTCTCCTGCCTGATGCCCCAGCGTGTCGTTGAGCTTCTTGAAGTCGTCGATGTCCAGCACCGCGATGCAGAGCGGGGATTTGCGCCGCTTCGATCGCGAAAGCTCGCGTTCGAAAGCATCTTCCATGCCGCGCCGGTTGAGGGTCCTCGTCAACTGGTCTTCCCTGACGAGTTCCGAGAGGCTTTCCAGTTCGGATTCGAGTTCGATGATGCGCTGGTTGGCTTCGTTCACGCTGGTTTGCGCATTCAGGATGCCTTCCCTTGAACGCAAGGTATCGAGCTGGACGGCACGGGTTTCCTTCAGCACTTCGTCGAGTATGGCGGTGAATTGGGCGACGTCGTCGCACTGCTTCAGCTTTTCCGAGTAGGAGGTGATCTTGCTGTGGTAATCCCCCGTGCTTTCGGAAAACTCCCCGAGCCGGTCGATGAAGCTGGAGATCAGGTTCTTGAGGCTGGATTTGGCCTCGTTGATGCTGTGCTTCAAGGCGCTTTGCTTGTAGATCACCGACTTGATGCTGCGCTCGGCATCGTCCAGAACCGAAAGCTTGAGCGGGCTGGAAATGATTTCCCTGACCACGCTGATCTGCCCCTGCATGTACTGGTCGTCGATCACGATCTCGCTGATGTTCTCGACGATGAGGCGCAGCAGCCTCAGGAGCCCTTCGTGAATTTCCGCTTCGTCTCCGGACCTGATTTCGAGCTTGAACCAGAATTGCTTGAGGCTGGCTGTCAAGGCGCTGACCGCATTGGCATCGAACGCTTCCCGCGCCCGCTTGGATAACCTGGTCGCCTCTTCGGAAAGGTCGGGTGCGCGGGAGAGCAGCGATACCAGTCCGATGGACAGGGCCTGGGCGAGGAGTTCGCGCATGACGTCCGCGATGGCTTCCTTGCTCTGGAGTTCGCTGGCCTTCCTGACCACCGGTTTTTCATCGGCGACTGCAACATCCCCCTGGGTCAATTCGCTTGCGGAAACTGCGCTGGCCGACCAGGACTTGAACAGCGACTGCAGCCTGGAATAAAGCGTGTCGGGATTCGCGCCGAACTTGCCGAGCACGGTTTCCAGGCTGTCCCTTTTCTGCGCGGTCGTCCATCCTGCATGCTTCGTTTCCCATACGCGCAGGAATTCGCGGATCAGGACATTCCAGGCGAGAGGAGCCCGTGTTTCCTGCCCCTGGAAGATGCGCGCGAGCGAGGACTCGACGTTTTTCCAGTCCTTTCCGACCAAAGATCTTCTGAAGAGATCGGCTGCCTCCAAAATTTCGGGAGAGGTTTGTGGCGAGGATTTGAGCACCCTGTCGAGAATCTCTTCGATTTCCATGTCGCCGGACTCGGCAGGGATGCCGGCAATTTCGTTGTAGATGGCCTGGTAGTTGTCGGGCGTCGGCGCAATGCGCCGGGCGGAAAGGAGCTTTAGCGCCTCTCGGGCGATTTCGGACGGGTTGCTGAGCTTTTTCGTCATGATATGAAGCCGTTGAACTGTCCCAGGCTGAGTCCTTCTAGGGTAACAGAAAGGATGCGCTCAGTCAGCAGGTTCGTGGTTGTGCGACATTTTGCAGGAGGTGTAGAATAGCTGCAATCGGCCCAGTGGCGAATGCCGGTTCGGAGAAAAACAAGATGCAGGAAGCTGAAGCAGCATTCGGGAGCAAGCCATGAACGACGAAGTCGAAGAGTCCAACCTGAAATCCAGGCTGCTGATGAGGATCGTCATCGCCGTTGCGCTCATCGTCGCAGCCGTCGTGATCCTGACCCTGGCCCAGCATTTCAGCTCGACGGAAGAATCGCCGCAAAAATCCGTGCCACCTGTTGCGCCAAAGCCGCTGCCGAAGCCGCAACCTACGCTTGCGCCGCCGCTTCCCGTTACCCCCGCATCAGGCCCGGTGCCGCAGCCTGCATCCGCTGCCCAGCCTGCCGAGCCTGCGCCCGCCTCGGCGCCGCAGGCGGTGACGCCGCCGATCGAGCCGGCAGTGACCGAAACGCCGCAGGTCGAAACGCCGCCTCCGCCCGCGGTCAGCAATGTGGCGCCTGCAGTAAAAGCATCTGCCAAGCGCCATGAGCACAAGCAGTTGGAGAAGAAGCCGGAGAAAAAATCGAAAAAGACCGGAAAGGCGTCAGTTGAAGGCGCTTATGCCCTGCAGTTCGGCGTTTTCTCGTCCGAATCGAATAGCCGGAAGATGGCTGCGATGCTGAAGACGAAGGGGTTCAAGCCGGTGCTCGATGTTCGCGTTCTGGCAGGGCCCTATCCCGACAAGGAGAGCGCCGAGAAGGACAGGAAGAAACTCAACGGGAATCTGGTTCCTTTGGCAAGGGGCTATGCGCTTCAGGTAGGGGATTTCCAGTCAATGCAGCATGCAGAGGCGCTTTCGGAAAAGCTCAAGGGGCAGAAAGTTCCTGTCCTGGTTCAAACCAGGATCAGGGCGGGAAGGTATGCGAGCCGCAAGGCGGCCCTCGATGCGGCGAAAAAGGCGGGGGTTGCTGCGATCGCCGTCAGATTCTGACGGCGTCCGCCCAGTTGTTGGGGGTCTCGAAGAGCCTCACCCGCTCAAGCCTGAGTCCCGTTTTTGCATAGGCGGCGTCGAGAATTTCGAATGCGGCCAGCGCGAGATTTTCCGCAGTCGGCGGGGCATCGAGCACGACGGTCTTGTGTCCGGGAATGGATTTCAGGAAGTTCAGCACATCGAGGTCGTTCCGGTATACCAGGAAAGCGTGATCCCAAAGATCGACGAGTTCGCTTTTCGCGATAGCCTTGACGTCGGAATAATCCATCACCATGCCCTGGTCGGATGCGCCCTCTGTCTCGATGATTTTTCCAGAGATCGTGATTTCGAGCGCATAACGATGGCCGTGGAGATGCCTGCACTGGCTTTTGTGGTTGGGAATCCTGTGTCCGGAATCGAATTCCAGGCGTCTTGTGATCAGCATGTTCGGCTTGCATTTGAGTGTGCGGTGCGCAATTATACCATTGCAAGCAA
>JAJZRP010000031.1 GCA_021802655.1 Pseudomonadota bacterium | reverse complement strand
AAGCTATCGCTTCCTACGAAAGGACTCTGGATGCGACAGCTTCCCCTTTTCAGCGCTACGTCAACGGGGACGCCAGGGCGATTTCGCCCGCTGCCAAGCGTGGTTTCGAAATTTTCCAGGGCAAGGGCAAATGCAACTTTTGCCATACTCCGCCTCTCATGACGGACAACGGTTTCCACAATATCGGCGTGCCGCAGGTGGGGCCTCTCAAGGAAGATCTGGGGCGGTATGACGTCACCAAGGATCCTGCAGACAAGGGGAAATTCAAGACCCCTTCGCTATACAATTCAGCTTCCTTCGCCTTTTTCATGCACGACGGCGCTTTCTCTTCGCTCAAGGAAGTGATCGACCATTACAACCAGGGGGGAAATCCCAAGGATGCGAATCAGGACCCCCTGATGACCAAACTCGATCTCAGCGAGAAGGAAAAATCGGATCTGATCGCATTTCTCAAGACCCTTACAGACGAGCGTCTCAACAGGATCAGTGAGCCCAGGCTTCCTTGACAGGCTTACGGTCTTTTGCGGGGCGGACATGATTCATGTCTGCTCCGACCCTTGATTCATCTTGCCTTTTTCAGAATATCGCGCTATGCTCGAAATAATATATGGCTGGAATCAGGGGCAAAACATGTCAATGTCAACCGGTTTAATGAGATCTCTCAACAGCATCAACCTCAACCAGTATCAGTCGATGCAGTCGATGGGTTCCGGCAAGAGGCTCAATACTGCCGCCGACAATCCTGCCGGAATGGCGCAGTCCGCTTCATATACCGTTCAGTTGTCCAGCACGGCGCAGGCCATGAGCAATGCGCAGGACGCGTCTTCCATGCTGAACACCGCTCAGGGCGGCGTTACCCAGGTTGGAAATGACTTGCAGAATATCAACACGTTAACCGTGCAGGCGGGCGACGGCGCGCTGAATGCATCCGACAGGCGGGCAATCCAGTCCCAGATCAACCAGTCCGTGCAGGACATCAACCAGACATCCAATAATACGCAATTTAACGGGAAGACACTGCTCAATGGCAATCAGAACCTGTTCGCGCAGAACGGGCCGGACGTCGGCAATACGCAAAGCGTGCCGTCGGCCAATCTGTCCGCTTCCGCACTCGGCATATCCGGAGTCAATGTCACCACATCCTCGGGCCAGGTATCAGCCCTGTCTTCGGTGAGCAGCGCCATCGATCAGGTCAGCGCCTCGGGCGCGAGCCTGGGTGCCGCGCAAACCGGGTTGAACATTTCGCAGTCCACGCAAGGCGTGGCCTATAACAATCTGTCTGCCGCGAATGGTACCCTGGGCGACACGAACTACGCATCTTCGGCATCCTCCCTCGCGCGAAGCAACATTCGGCAGCAGGCGACGATGTATGCGCTCAATATGTACAATGACACGCAGAAAAGCGTACTGACGCTTTTCCCTTGAAGTATCCCGTCCTGCATCGGTAGCTGCTGCGTCCAGTATGTCGGACGATTTCAGGCATGGACGTCGATCACTGTCCCTACCGTTTGGCCGCTGGTGTTTACTGTGGATTGAGGGGGCTGCGACGGCGCCATCTGTGCCGACCGGGATGCTGCCTGGGCGGCTTGAGCCAGATTTCCCTGCCCCAACTGCTGCGCAAGGCTGCCCAGGGTTTGCTGCAACCCGCCTGACTGCTGCTGCGCCGCAGTCAGGCGAGCCGAGTCCCTGTTCAACTGCGCCTGATCCTGCTTTAACTGTGCCTGATCCTGTTGCACTTGCGTGCGGTCTCCCTGTACCCGCTGTTGAGCAACCAGTACAGAAATAGTCGAACTGTTCGAGCTAATGGACAAAATGCTCATCGATCAGGCCGCATCAGGCAATTCACCTCCTCCAATTCTAATTTGAAGCCGGCCAAAGTCAATGTGAATTTGCCGAACTGGAATTTCCTGGTTTGTGAAATTGTTTCGATGGCAATTCATCCTGCTGTAAGCAAGGGGTATGGTACAATCACGCACTGATTCAGGTAACGGCGAATCAGCTGGGGATGGGTAGTAATGGTATGGTTATTGGCACGGAAATAAAAAACGCACTGCCGGAGTTTGCGCAGTGCGGTTTATAATTGTATCGATGGTGCCCAGAAGAGGACTCGAACCTCCACACCTTGCGGCACACGGACCTGAACCGTGCGCGTCTACCAATTCCGCCATCTGGGCATTTCCGTTTGCAACGGAAGCACCGAATTTTATAGGATTTTAACTTTTTGTCAATGAATAAGAAATCGAAAGCCAGGCTGAACGACCCTTTTCTCGAGCGGGAAAAGCAGAAATATCCCAATCCCCTCCCCAGCAGGGAATTCATACTCGATACGCTTGCCGGGTTCGGCGTTCCCGTTTCGATCGATAAGCTTTCCGAGGCGCTCGACATCGAGGAGCACGAAGCCGATTCCTTCAGCCACAGACTGCGCGCGATGGAGCGCGACGGGCAGATCATGAAGAACAGGAAGGGAGCGATCTGCGTCGTCGAAAAGCTCGACCTCGTCAAGGGAACGGTTCAGGGCCATCCCGACGGATTCGGCTTCCTGGTGCCGGACGACGGCAGCAACGACCTTTTCCTCGGTCCCAAGGAGATGCACAAGGTTTTTCACGGCGACCGCGTCATGGTGCGCGAGATCGGCATGGACAGGCGAGGGCGGCGCGAGGCGAGCATCGTGGAAGTATTGGAGCGCGCCAATACCTGTCTCGTCGGGCGCCTCTACGTCGAGCATTCCGTTCTTTTCGTGGTGGCGGAGAACCGTCGCATCAACCAGGATATCCTCGTCCCCCCCGGGGAGCACATGGGCGCACAGCCGGGGCAGGTGGTGATGATCGAAATCATCGAACAGCCTTCCAAGCGCATGCAGCCGATAGGGCGCGTCGTCGAGATACTGGGCAATTATGCCGATCCCGGCATGGAAATCGAGATCGCGCTGAGAAAGCACGATCTGCCCCATGTCTTTCCGGTTGATGTCGAGAAGGCTGCCAACAAGTTTCCCAAGAAAGTCGGAAAGGGCGAACTGGAGGGCAGGGTGGACATCCGCCATCTGCCGCTCGTGACGATAGACGGAGAAACGGCAAGGGATTTCGACGATGCGGTTTATTGCGAGAAGAACGGCAAGGGATTCAGGCTGTATGTCGCCATTGCCGACGTCAGCCATTACGTGAAGGCCAAGGGTGCGCTCGATGTCGAGGCATTGAAGCGCGGCAATTCGGTCTATTTCCCGAGACGGGTCATCCCGATGCTGCCGGAAGCGCTTTCCAACGAGCTTTGTTCGCTCAACCCGGGGGTGGACAGGCTTTGCATGGTTTGCGAAATGGAGCTGGACGCCCACGGGGAATTCAAGTCCTACCGCTTCTATTCTGCGGTCATGCTTTCCCATGCGCGGCTCACCTACACCAAGGTGGCGGCCATGCTGGAAGATCCCGCATCTGCAGGAGAGCACGCCGGGCTGCTTCCGAATATCCAGTTGCTTTACACCCTTTACGGTGTGCTGGCGAAAGCGAGACAGAAGCGCGGGGCGATCGATTTCGAGACCATCGAAACCCAGATGATTTTCAACGAGCAGGGAAAAATCGACAAGATCGTTCCCGTCGTGAGAAACGACGCGCACCGCCTCATCGAGGAATGCATGCTTGCAGCCAACGTTTGCGCTTCGGAATTCCTGAAGAAGCACCAGCAGGCTGCGCTGTATCGCATCCACGAAGGGCCGACCCCGGAGAAGCTGATCAATCTGCGCAATTTCCTGAAGGAGTTCGGGCTTGATCTCAAGGGAGGCGACGAACCTCATGCCAAGGATTACGCCGCGCTCCTGGCCAAAATCAAGGACAGGCCGGATGCGCAGCTTCTTCAGACCGTGATGCTGCGTTCCCTGCAGCAGGCCGTCTACAGCCCGGAGAATGTCGGGCATTTCGGTCTTGCCTACGAATCCTATACGCATTTCACCTCCCCCATCAGGCGTTATCCCGATCTTCTGATCCATCGGGCGATCAAGGCGGCCCTGGAAGGCAAGAACTACAATCCCGGCAACTGGCAGGAACTCGGCGCGCACTGTTCTGCAACCGAGCGTCGCGCCGACGAAGCGACACGGGACGTGGAAAGCTGGCTCAAATGCTACTGGATGGTGGACAAGGTCGGCGAGAGCTTCGAGGGGACGATCAGCGGGGTCACCGGATTCGGCCTGTTCGTCGCCCTGGACGACGTTTATGTCGAAGGGCTGGTGCATATTTCGGAACTCGGCAGCGACTATTTCCATTTCGACCAGGCGCTTCACCAGATCGTGGGCGAGCGCACCGCAAAGCGCTTCAGGCTCGGCGACAGGATAGGGATCAGGGTGGCCAGGGTGGATCTCGAAACCAGCAAGATCGATTTTGTCATAGACGGCGAGCCTGCCCAGGTCAAGAAGGCCGGCAAGAAGAAATAATGCTGCTGTTCGGTTTTCATGCGGTGTCCTCCAGGATCAGGCAGAATCCGCAAAGCGTGCTCGAAGTCTATCTCGATTCAACCCGGCGAGATCCCCGCGCCAGGCAGCTTGCATCGCTTCTGGAACAGCATAAAATCAAAGTGAATTATCTCGATTCTGCAAGGCTGGACGGCATGATCGGGAGCGGCAGGCATCAGGGGGTGGTTGCGAAGGTCGACGCTTCGAGAAAATATCTTGCGCTCGACGACCTGCTCGATACCCTGGAAAATGATGCCCTGCTGCTCGTCCTCGACGGGATACAGGATCCGCACAATCTCGGCGCCTGTTTGAGAGTTGCCGATGCTTTCGGCGTGGATGCCATCATAGCGCCCAAGGATCGCGCAGTGGGACTCAACGCAACCGCAGCCAAGGTGGCGAGCGGGGCAGCGGAGACGGTGCCTTTCGTCACCGTGACCAATCTGGCGAGGGCCCTGCGTCAGATGAAGGAAGCCGGGGTGGAAATTATCGGGACAGCCGAAGACGGGGAATCGGACATTTTCGAGGTGCACCTCGATGGTCCGATCGCCTGGGTACTCGGCGCGGAAGGGACGGGAATGCGGCGGCTCACCCGGGAAAACTGCGACAGGCTGGTCAGGATACCCATGGAAGGGATGGTGGAAAGCCTCAATCTTTCCGTGACGAGCGGCATACTGATGTTCGAAACCTGCCGTCAGCGGCGTTTAGCGAAGGAAAAAAAATGATCACGACGGAACACAACGAAAGACGCCTTTGCGCGACCGTATTCGGCGAATTCACGCTTGCCGACTTCAAGGAATTCGAGGATGCGGTCAATTACAGGCTCGAATTCAAGGGGCAAGTCAATCTGCTCCTCGATCTCACCGAAATGATCCAGTACACCATCGACGCGGTTTGGGAAGAAATCAAGTTCGGAAGAACGCATCCCTATGCCTTCAAAAAGATCGCAGTCCTGACCGAAAGCGGGTGGATAGGTTCCCTGGCATGGCTTTCCAGCATGTTTACGGACGCCGAAATCAAGGTCTTCCACGATCTGCATCAGGCGGAGGAATGGCTGGCAGTTTGATGCCCGATTTCGCGAAAGTCAGGGGCGAATGCGAATCCGAAGGCATTGCCTTTCCCGGCAACATGTTTTCTCCTTACAGGGTTGCGGTGTCACGAGCGCATGCCGTCCGCATGGCGGAAATTATCAGGGGCATCGAACGTGTCGCCTTGCTCGATGCCTACCGGGAAATGGTGGTGCAATGGGCGCCATCCATCGCCAGATCCGATCCGGGCACCCCGGGAGTCTTTTTCGGCTACGATTTCCATATCGGAGAAAACGGCCCGAGGCTGATAGAGATCAACACCAATGCGGGCGGGGCCTATCTCAATGTCCTGCTCGCGAAGGCATGGGGCGAATCCACGGATGCGGAAGAAGTCTTCTATGACATGTTCATGGAGGAGTGGCGGCTCAAGCGGGGAGGGGGTGAACTTCATCATATTGCGATCGTCGACGACGATTGCGCATCCCAGTTCCTTTATCCGGAATTCTGCCTGTTCGGGAAACTTTTCGAAAGACACGGGATATCCGCAGCCATTGTCGATGCCAGGGATCTGGAATTCAGGGAAGGCCATCTTTTTCATGGGGACAGGAAAGTCGATCTCGTCTACAACAGGCTGACCGACTTTTCCCTGGAAGCGGATTTTCATCTGGCGCTGAGGCAGGCCTATCTCGCGGATGCCATTGTTCTCACGCCCCACCCGAGAGCTCATGCGCTTTTCGCCGACAAGCGCAATCTTTCTATTTTGACCGATCGGAATAGCCTGGAGTCGATCGGCGCCGATGGGAAAATCATTGAACTGCTGGTTGGTGGAATTGCCAGGACCAGGATCGTCAGTGAAGAGGACCCCGATGAATTGTGGGGGATGCGGCGTAATCTCTTTTTCAAGCCCGGTGCGGGGTACGGGGCGAAGGCTGTCTACAGGGGGGACAAGCTGACCAGGAGGGTGTGGAGTGAAATCCTGGCGGGCAACTACGTCTGTCAGGAATACGTTCCGGCCATGGAATTCGAGACCGAAGGGCGCATCCTGAAGTACGATTACCGCAATTTCGCCTACAAGGGTCAAGTACAGCTCCTGGCGGCGAGGCTCTACCAGGGGCAGACGACCAATTTCAGGACGGAAGGCGGAGGATTCGCGCGGGTGGTTATCCAGCCCTGACGAGATGGTCGATGTAGCGCGAGACGCCCTGCTCGACCGTCAGAAAGGGTTCGCTATAGCCCGTCCCGCGCAATGCATCGATATTCGCTTCGGTATAGCTCTGGTACTGGCCCTTCAGCCCTTCTGGAAAAGGAATGTACTGGATCATGTCCTTTGCCTTCATTTCATCGAGGGTCAGCGCGCTTTTCCCTTCATGCGCGAGGCAGGCATTGACCGTCGCCACGGCAACCGCGTTGAAAGGTTCGGAAGATCCGGTTCCAACGTTGTAGATGCCTGAAATTTCGGGGTGGTCGAGGAAATGGAGATTGACCTTGACCACGTCCTCGACCGAGACGAAATCGCGGCGCTGTTCGCCGTTTCCGTACCCTGCCGAGCCTTCGAAAAGCTTGACGCATCCGTTGGCCCTGAACTGGTTGTAGAAATGGAATGCGACCGAAGCCATCCTGCCCTTGTGCGTTTCCCGCTGTCCGTAAACGTTGAAATAGCGGAAGCCGGCGATTTGTGCGGTTTTCTTGGGCAGCCTTCTGCGCACCACCTGGTCGAAAAGAAATTTCGAGTAGCCGTAGACGTTGAGCGGCGCTTCATGTTCCCGGGATTCCCTGAATATGCTGCCGGCACCGTAGACCGATGCGGAGGATGCATAAATGAAGGGAATGGCCCGGATCTGGCAATACTCGAGCAGGGCGAGCGAATAGCGGTAATTGTTTTCCATCATGTAGCGACCATCGGATTCCATCGTGTCCGAGCAGGCCCCCTGATGGAAAACAGCGGCGGTTCCTCCTTCGAAATCGGGCAGTTTTTCGAGGAAGGAGGCCTTGTCGAAATAGTCCGAGATTTCGCAGTCCGTCAGATTCTTGAATTTCGCAGCATGCTTCAGGTTGTCGACGGCGATGATGTCGCTGATGCCGCGCTCGTTGAGCCCTTTCACGATATTCGACCCTATAAAACCCGCGGCTCCGGTCACGATGATGGTCATGATTTTCCTCCGCGGGTTTCAGTGAAGGCTAATGCCTGCGTTATGCCGTAACTAAAACCTGCCGCACCTCTCACGATATAGACCATTATTTCTCCTGATTTTCCAGTTCCTGTGGCGTCGCAACCGCAGTGCCGAGCTTGCCGACCACGATGCCAGCCGCCTTGTTCGCCATTCTCATCGAATCCTCGAAAGAGCTGCCTGCTGCGAGCATGGCACCGAATGTCGCGATCACGGTATCTCCCGCGCCGCTGACGTCATAGACTTCCTTGGCCTTCACCCCTTCGTGCAACACCCCTTCCTCCCGGTAAAGGCTCATTCCTTCCTCGCTTCTTGTCACGAGCAAGGCATCCAGCTCCAGTTTTTTCCTGAGATCCTGGGCTTTTTTCTCGAGTTCCTGCTCGCTCTTCCAGCTTCCTGCGACCTGCCTGAATTCGCTGCGATTAGGGGTGATCAGGGTTGCGCCGCGGTACCTGGAATAATCCTCTCCCTTGGGATCGACCAGGACGGTTTTTTTCGCTTCCCTTGCGATTTGGATCATTTTTTCGATATGCCCGAGCCCGCCTTTTCCGTAATCGGACAGGATGACGACATCCGCCTTGTTGATCTCGGAAGTGAAATCGGCCAGAACGGATTCCAGGATTTCGAAGCTGGGCTGGGTTTCGAAATCGATTCTCAAAAGCTGCTGATGCCTTGCAATCGCGCGCAGCTTGATCGTGGTGGAAATGCTTTTGTCCCGATGCAGGCGGGCTGCTATATGGTCTGATTTGAGAAGGGCTTCAAGGCTGTTTCCCGCTTCGTCATCGCCGACGACGGAAAGCAGCGTAGCCTGTGCGCCGAGGGAGGCGACGTTGCGTGCAACGTTGGCTGCCCCTCCTGTGCGGTCTTCAACGCGCCCCACCTTGATGACGGGAACGGGCGCTTCGGGGGAAATGCGTTCGACATCCCCGAACCAGTAGCGGTCCAGCATGACGTCCCCGACAATGAGCACCCTGGCTGAAGAAAAAGACGGGACTTTCATGCGATTTCCTCCAGTATCGCCTGCAGTGCGCGGGAAGGGTCAGGCGCTTCCCGGATCGGCCTGCCCATGACGAGATAATCCGATCCGCCGGCGATAGCCTCCTTCGGTGTCATGACCCGCTTCTGGTCATCCTGCGATGATCCGGCAGGCCTTATGCCGGGCGTGACGAGGCAAAAATCCTTGCCGAACTTTGTCTTCAGCATCGCAGCCTCCATTGCGGAACATACCACACCGTCAAGATTGCAGGATTTTGCGAGCGTGGCGAGCCGGCCGACGATGTCGAGCGGCTCGCCCATGAGGCCGATTTCCTTCAGATCCTCGCGTCCCATGCTGGTGAGCAGGGTGACTGCGATCAGCTTGCACGATGAATCGTCGATGGCTTCCCGCGCCGCTTTCATCATTGCGGACCCTCCCAGGGCGTGGACGTTGACCATCCATACGCCGAGGTTTGCCGCAGCCTTGCAGGCTGCTGCCACGGTGTTCGGGATGTCGTGGAATTTCAGGTCGAGGAATACCTCGAATCCTTTTTTCATCAGGGTTTCGACAAGTTTCGGACCCGCCTGGGTGAAAAGCTCCTTGCCGACCTTCACCCTGCAAAGAGCAGGATCGAGCTTGTTCGAGAAGCGTATTGCCTGATCCGCTTCGGGGAAATCCAGAGCTATGATGAGGGGGGAATTCATTTTTCGCGCTCTTCCGATTGCTTGGGCGGGAAGGTTTCCCATCCGCCGCAGGCGGGGCAATGCCAGTAGAATTGCTTGGCATTGAACCCGCATGATTCGCAGCGGTACTGGGCGAGATTCTGCGCATGCTGGTGCACCAGGTTCTTGACGAGCTCGAGATCCTTCCTGCGTTCCATTGGCGCTTCCATGAGTTGGGCTTCCAGCAGCCTGTCCAGCCCGATCAGTGTCGGATGCTTTCTCAGTTCGTCCCGCACCAGATGGTAGGCCGACTCCACGCCATTCGATTTCAGTTCGGCGTCGAAAACGACATTCAGCAATTCCACCGAAGGGTAGCTGGAAAGATAGCCTTTCAGGAGATGCAGTCCCTCCTCGAACCTGTCGAGCTTCCCATAGGCCTCCAGCATTTTTCCGGAAACCAGGGATAGGTGGTCCGGGCTTTGCGATTCAATGCGCTGCCAGGCATCGATCGCATTCATGAAGCGGCCCTGATTGGCTTCCAGTTCGCCGAGCAGCACATTCGATCTGACGCAGCGCCTGTGAACGCTCAATGCATCTTCAAGATGGATTCTCGCTTCATCGATTTTCGAATTCATCATTTCGTGGGAGGCGAGTTCGCAATAAAAATTGGCGATTTCCTTCTGATAGGATTGCCCGGAAAGCTTCGCGAGCTGTTTTGCCGTATCGACGGCCTTCAGCCAATCCTTTTCCTGCTCGTAGATTTCGAGCAGGAACTTGAGGGCGGATTCTGCATAGGAAGTTCCCTCCAGCTTGACGAAGGATTCTTCTGCGCGGTCGAGCAGCCCTGCCTTGAGATAATCCTGGGCGATTTCGTAAAGGGTGTAGAGCTTCTGTTCCTGGTCGAGATCTTCGCGCTCAAGGAGCGACTGGTGCATCCTGATCGCGCGGGTGACTTCGCCGCGCCTCCTGAAGAGATTGCCCAGAGCGAAATGCAACTCTATGGTCTGGGGTTCGACCTTGATCACGTCGACGAAAGCCTCGATCGCCTTGTCGGGCTGTTCGTTCATGAGGAAATTGAGTCCCCGGAAATAGGATTGGGGAAGTGCGCGCGATTCCGAGAGGAGATGCTTGAGATCTATCCTCGCCGCCATCCATCCCAGACCGAAAAAGAGGGGGAGGGCGAGGAGCCACCATAACTGGATTTCCATACTAGCCTTTGTTTTCGCCCTGCTGTTTGAGCCGCGCGATTTCCCGCCTCTGCCTGAAAATCGTGGTGAGGCCGGCCATCAGCCCGATTCCTGTGCCTAGAGCGAAGAAAACGAGCAGGATCAGCGAAAGCGGAGCATGCCATACATACCCCAGGTAATAGTTCAGCGTGACCGGCTCGTCATTTTTCAGCGCGAAGCCGAAAAGAAGCAGGAACAGCGACAGTCTTGCAATCCAGAGAAGGTAACGCATGGGTAGCCCAAACTAAAAAAGGCGGCACCATCTTTCGACATGCCGCCATCATTTTAACCGATACCGGGGATTATCAGGCTATTTCTTGCCGTCCACCCGCTCCCTCAGCTCTTTTCCTGCCTTGAAATGAGGGACGTATTTTTCGGGAACCATGACTTTCTCCCCGGACTTCGGGTTCCTTCCCATCCTGGCGGGACGGTGGTTCAGGCTGAAGCTGCCGAAACCCCTGATCTCTATCCTTTGCCCGCCGGCGAGGCTGGACGCCATCACGTCCAGCACCATTTTGACAGCCATTTCCGCATCCTTGATAGGGAGTTGGTGGTGCTTTTCGGCAAGTCTGTTGATCAGATCGGACTTCGTCATGGCAAATCCTTATTGTTCGTTTTTCTTGACATCGAGCTTGGCCTTGAGCAGCGCGCCGAGGCTGGTGGTGCCCGCATTCCCGGTATTTTCGGTCGAGATCTTCTGCATTGCGGCAGATTCCTCGATCTGGTCCTTGGCCTTGATCGAAAGGTTGATGGTGCGGTTCTTGCGGTCGACATTGAGAATCACCGCTTCGACGCTGTCCCCTTCCTTGAGGTGGTTGCGGATGTCGTCGACCTTGTCGCGCGCGACTTCAGATGCGCGCAGGTAACCCGTGATGTCGTCGCCGAGGTCGATGACTGCGCCCTTGGGATCGATGGACTTGACCGTTCCGGTTACGATGCTGTTCTTGTCGTTGGTGGCGACGAAGGCATTGAAGGGGTCGCCTTCGGCCTGCTTGACGCCCAGGGAAATGCGCTCCCTTTCGGTGTCGATGGAGAGCACGACGGCTTCGAGCTCGTCGCCCTTCTTGTAGTTGCGCACGGCTTCTTCGCCGGGCAATGTCCAGGAAAGGTCGGAGAGGTGGACGAGGCCGTCTATCCCGCCGGGAAGGCCGATGAACACGCCGAAATCGGTGATCGACTTGATCTGGCCGCGCACGCGGTCGCCCTTCTGGTGGGAAGATTCGAATTCATCCCAGGGATTGGGCATGCACTGCTTCATGCCCAGCGAAATCCTGCGGCGCTCCTCGTCGATTTCGAGGATCATCACCTCGACTTCGTCGCCCAGCTGGACGACTTTGGAGGGATGAACGTTCTTGTTGGTCCAGTCCATTTCGGAAACATGCACTAGGCCCTCGATTCCGGGCTCGATCTCGACGAATGCGCCGTAGTCGGTGAGGTTGCTGACCTTGCCGAAAAGACGGGTTCCCGTCGGGTAGCGGCGGGAAAGACCGACCCAGGGATCGTCGCCCAGTTGCTTGAGGCCGAGGGAGACGCGGTTCTTTTCCTTGTCGAACTTGAGGATCTTGGCTTCGACTTCGTCGCCGACGGCCAGAACTTCGGAAGGATGCTTGACCCTGCGCCATGCGAGGTCGGTGATGTGCAGCAGTCCGTCGATTCCGCCCAGGTCGACGAATGCGCCGTAGTCGGTGATGTTCTTGACGATACCCTTGACCATGGAGCCTTCCTGCAGGGTCTCGAGAAGCGCCTGGCGGTCAGCGCCGAGGGAAGCTTCCATGACTGCGCGACGGGAGACGACGATGTTGTTGCGCTTGCGGTCGAGCTTGATGACCTTGAATTCGAGTTCCTTGTTTTCGTAGGGCGTGGTGTCCTTGATCGGACGGGTGTCGACCAGGGATCCCGGCAGGAAGGCGCGGATGCCGTTGATCATGACGGTGAGGCCGCCCTTGACCTTGCCTGTAACGAGGCCGTTCACGATGGTGCCCTTCTCCAGCGCATCTTCCAGTTCGTGCCAGGCCGCGAGGCGCTTCGCCTTGTCGCGGGAAAGGCGGGTTTCGCCGTAGCCGTCTTCGAGGGATTCGATTGCGACCGTGACGAAGTCGCCTGCCTTGACTTCGATTTCGCCTTTTTCGTTGCGGAATTCCTCGACAGGGATGAAGCTCTCGGACTTCAGTCCGGCATTGACCACGACGACGTTGTAATCGACGCGCACCACTTCTGCGGTGATCACTTCGCCTGCGCGCATTTCCATGCGGCCGAGGCTTTCTTCGAACAGGGAGGCAAAACTTTCTGGGGTTTCGGAAACGGAGGAGACTGAGGCCATCTTAAAAATACCTAAAAATATCCCGCTGGACGGGGGGGTTGGTTAATCAATTCGGGAAATTCACCCGGCTTTTGCCCGATACCATTCGAGCACCCTGGACACGGCATCCATGATGCCGATTGCGGTCGTGTCCAGGAGTTCCGCATCGGCATTTTTCTGCAAGGGGGCAACGCTGCGTTTGCTGTCGCGCTCGTCGCGCTCCCTGATATCCTGCAAAAGGATATCGATCTTAACATCGATCCCTTTTTCGATCAACTGTTTATGCCTTCTTTTTGCGCGCTCTTCGGCGCTTGCGGTGAGGAACACCTTGAGGATGGCATCGGGAAAGACGGTCGAGCCCATGTCCCGTCCGTCTGCAACCAGCCCCGGCGCCTGCCTGAAGCGTTTCTGGCGTTCGAGCAGCGCTTCCCTGACGGACGGATGCGCCGCCACCTTGGAGGCGCCGCTCGAACAGGCTTCGCTCCTGATGGCTTCCGTGACCGGGGAATCGTCGAGCAAAATTTCCCCGCCTTCGAAGGCTATGGCGATTGTTTCGACGAGGTCCGCGATTCGCATCTCGTCTTCCAGGGAAATTCCCGCATTCAGGGCGGCAAGCGCGGTTATGCGGTAGAGCGAGCCGCTGTCGAGATAATGAAATCCCAGTTCTTTTGCGACGAGGCTCGCCACCGTTCCCTTCCCGGAAGCGGAAGGGCCGTCGATCGCGATCACGGGAACCGGGACCGTTATTTCGGAGAAGCGCTCGAAATAGTCCGGGAAAGTCTTGGCGACGCATTCCGGGTCGAGGATGCGCACCGGGGTGCCGAATGAAGCCAGCGAAAAGCACATCGCCATCCTGTGGTCGTCGTAAGTGCCGATCGAAGCATAATGGATTTTTTCGGGCGCATCGACCGAAATGAAATCCTCGCCCTTTTCGATTTTCGCGCCGAGCTTTCCGAGCTCGGCGGCCATCGCGTCTAACCGGTCGGTTTCCTTGACTTTCCAGCTCGCGATGTTGCGTAGAGTGGTTTTGCCGGTCGCGAAAAGGGCGCAGACTGCGAGCGTCATCGCGGCATCCGGTATCTCGTTGCAGTCGAGGGCTATCCCCTTGAGTTTGCCGGCAGGGGAACTCGCCTCGATCCAGTTGTCGCCCATCGTGATGCGAGCCCCCATCCGCTGCAGCGCTTCGGCAAAACGCACATCGCCCTGGATGCTGTTTTTGCCGACCCCTTTTACCCTGACAGGACCTCCGCCGATCGCGCCTGCAGCGAGAAAATACGATGCGGAGGAAGCGTCGCCCTCGACATGAATGAGTCCCGGGCTGCGATAATGCCGTCCGCCGAATACGACGAAGCGCCGCCAGCCGTCGCGTTCGACCGCAACGCCGAAACGCGCCATCATCGCCAGCGTGATATCGATGTAAGGCTTGGAGATCAATTCCCCTTCGACTTCGACGCTTACCGTATGCCCCAGCAGCGGGAGGGCCATCAATAGCCCGGTGAGAAACTGGCTGGAGACATCGCCGCGCACCTGCACCATGTCTCCCGCCAGCATGGCCGGCTTGATCGCGAGCGGCGGATAACCTGCATTGCCGAGATAGGTGATGTCGGCGCCCAGCTGGCGCAGCGCATCCACGAGATCCCCAATCGGGCGCTCGTGCATCCTTTCCACGCCCTTCAAGATGTAATGGCCGCCCGACAATGCGAGCGCCGCGGTGAGCGGCCTGAAGGCGGTGCCCGCGTTGCCGAGAAAGAGCTTCGCTTCCTTTACCGGGAAATTCCCGCCGCAGCCGGTCACGCGATAGGCATTGTCGCCCAAAGGCTCGATTTTTACGCCGAGGGTTTCGAGCGCTTCCAGCATTCTCTGGGTGTCGTCGGATTCCAGAAGGTCGCGAATTTCGGTGGTGCCTTCGGAGAGCGCAGCGAGCAGCAGCACCCGGTTGGAGATGCTTTTGGAGCCGGGAAGGGTGATTTCCCCGCGTGCGCAAAGGAGGGGAGGGAGGTCCAGATATTCTTTTTTCATTTCAAAGGATAATTGATTATTTCGGTTCCCAGTTGCTGCGGATTTTGCGCGCTTCGGAGAAAATTTCCTCCAGCTTTTCGGAATCATTGCCTGAAAGCGCAGCTTGCAAGGTTTCGAGCTCCTTCATGTAGCGATCGAGCTCGACCAGCAGCGCTTCGCGATTGGAGATGCAGATGTCGCGCCACATCTCGGGGGAGCTTGCCGCGATCCGGGTGAAGTCCCTGAATCCGCTCGCGGCATGGGAGAGCAGCAGGTCGCGGTTTTCCCGGTTTGCGATGTCGTGAACCAGTGCGAAGGACAGCAGGTGCGGCAGATGGCTCACTGCGGCGAAAACCTCGTCGTGCTCTTCCGGCGACATTTCGCTGACCTTTGCGCCGCAAAGTTCCCATATCTTCCGGATTCTTGCCACGGCTTCAATCGAATTCTCAGGAAGGGGAGTCAATACGACTTTCTTTCCCTCGAAAAGACCGGCTTGTGCCGCGGCAGGGCCGCTCTTTTCTCCCCCCGCGATGGGGTGGGCGGGAACGAATTGGGCGATTCTGTTCCCGAGCTTCGATCGCGCGATCCGGACCACATCGCCTTTGGTGCTTCCGCCATCGGTGACCAAAGCGTTTTTCGAAAGATGCGGCGCGATTTGCGCCATGATTTCGGTCATCTGACCGACAGGGATGGCGAGAAGCACGAGATCGGCATCCTGCATTTCAAGGGCGATGTTGTCCCCTATCCTGTCGAGAATGCCGAGTTTTTTCGCCTCGATCAGGGTATTTTCGCTGCGTCCGAATCCGACGGTTTCGCGAACCGCCCCCGCATTTTTGAGCGCGAGAGAAAAGGAGCCGCCGATCAGCCCTGCCCCGAATATGACGAGCTTCAATTCATCGGCTTTCATGGAGCAGATTCCCTTCCCTATCTTCCACGCGAACCCTGACCGGAATCCCCGCCCTCACGCTCGCCGTGACGACGCAGAAGTCCTCGAATTGCGTCAGGCAGCGGTCGAGATGCTCGTAATTCGAGTCCAGCCGGATCACGACTTCGATTTCCCCCACCCTGAGACGCCCCTTTTCGTTCCTGACCAGGGTTCCCGATGCAGTCGTCCTGACTCCTTTCACATCCTGCCTGAACTTTTTCAGGCAGAAAACCAGGCTCGCCGAGAGGCAGTTGGCCACCGACGCGGCAAGCATGCGCGATGCGTTGGGCCCTGTTCCTGCTCCCAGGGGAGGGGGCTCGTCGACGATCAATTCGGAATTTCCGAAATCGACCCTGAACCGGTAGTCTTCTTCCTGATCCAGAATGACCGAGAAACTTCCTTCCATGGGGAACCTCAGAGGTCCCGGCCCAGGGCCTGCGCGATCTGCTTCAACACCCCCATCAGGTTTTTCAGTTCCTGGGGATTCAATGCCTGATCCGCATCGCACCATGCCTCGCAGGGGTTGGGGTGCATCTCGACCAGGAGTCCGTCTGCGCCTGCTGCAATCGCAGCTCTCGACAACGCGGGAACCATCCAGGCCTTGCCTCCCGCGTGGGAGGGGTCGACGATCACGGGGAGATGGGTCTCCTTCTTCAATACCGGTATCGCGGTCACGTCCAGCACGTTCCTGTAGGCCGTCTCGAAAGTGCGGATGCCGCGCTCGCAGAAGATGATGTTGTGGTTGCCGCCGGCTGCGATGTATTCGGCGGACATCAGCCATTCGGAAATGGTGGCCGACATGCCGCGCTTCAGGATCACCGGGGTGTCGATTTTGCCGACTTCCTTCAGCAGATCGAAATTCTGCATGTTGCGAGTGCCGATCTGGATCACGTCCACTCCGCGCTCGAGGAAGGTGTCGAGCATCCTGACGTCCATCAGTTCGGTCACGATGGGGAGATTATGCTTTCTCGCCGCCCGATCGAACATGTCGAGTCCCTCGACCCCCTTGCCCTGGAAGGCGTAGGGGCTGGTTCTCGGCTTGAAGGCGCCGCCGCGCATCAATCTGCAACCCGCGTCACTCACATATTGAGCCGAAAGATCCATCTGCTCCTGGGTTTCGACCGAGCAGGGCCCGGCGATGATCTGGACCGCCTTCCCGCCCAGCGGAATCCCCCCGATGTCGATCACTGTGTCGGAAGGATGGGATTCGCGGGAGACGATCTTGTACTGTTTGGCGATATGCATCGCAGATTCCACGCCGGGAAGCGGGGTAAACATTTCCGGATCGAGTTTGCGCTCGTCGCCGATCGCGCCGATCACCGTGCGCTCGATGCCGCGAGAAATGTTGGCCTGCAATCCGGCCGCTTCCAGTTTCCTGACTACCGCGCCGATTTCGGCTTCGGTGACTTCTTTACCCATCACTATGATCATTTCACTTCCTCAATCGCCTGCTGCAATGCAGATAAAAATTTTTCGTTCTCATGCTCCAGCCCGATGCTGACCCTGAGGTGCTCCGGCATGGCGTATCCTGCGATGGGGCGCACGATCACGCCCAGCCTCAAAAGCTTCTGGAAAATGCCCTGTGCATGTCCCACCCTGAAGCTCAGGAAATTCCCGAAGGAGGGGATGTATTCGAGCCCGAGCTTTTCGAGCCCTTCCCTGATTTGCGCCATGCCGGAAAGATTTACCGCACGGCTTTTCTCGAGGAAAGCCGTGTCCGAGAGCGCTGCGGTCGCCGCAGCCTGGGCGATGCTGTTGACATTGAAGGGTTGCCTCACCCGGTTCATCATGTCCGCAAGGTTCGGGTGGGCGGCTGCGAATCCCACCCTCAGCCCGGCAAGGCCGTAGGCCTTGGAGAAAGTGCGGGTGACGATGAGGTTGGGGAAATAAGAAAGCCATTCCATGCTGTTGGAAGCGGATCCGGGAGGCAGATATTCGTCGTAGGCTTCGTCGAGAACCACCAGCACCGAAGAGGGGAGCAGCTTCAGGAAGGAAGCGAGTTCTTCCTTCGCCAGAAGGGTCCCTGTGGGATTGTTGGGGTTCGCGATGAACACCATCCGGGTGTCGTCCTCGAGCTTCGAAAACATCGCATCGAGATCATGCCCCCAGTTTTTCGCCTGAACCTCGATTCCCCTGGCACCCACCGCCTGCACTGCAAGGGAATAGACGGCGAAGGCGTGCTGCGAGAATACTGCGGATCGCCCGGGTTCGAGAAAGGCGCGGGCTGAAAGTTCGAGAAGATCGTTCGAGCCGTTGCCGAGAACGATGGATTCGGCGGGAATGCCGTAGCGGTCGGAAATCGCGGCCTTCAGTTCGAAGCCGTTTCCGTCCGGATAGCGCGCCGCATCGAGAAGCGCTTGCTTTGCCGCTTCAAGCGCCTTCGGGCTCGTCCCTAGGGGGTTTTCGTTCGATGCCAGCTTCACGATGTCCCTGATTCCGAGTTCGCGCTCCAGTTCCGAGATGGGTTTTCCGGGCGCATAGGGAAAAATGGCGCGGATATGGGAGGGCGTGATTTCGCAGATGTCGATGTTCATGGCGCTCAGGCTGCCGCAGGATAGGAGCCGAATATCTTGAGAAAGGAAGCGGCGGACTCGATTTCTTCGAGCGCCCCGGCGACTTCGGGATCCTTCTGGTGCCCTTCGATGTCGACGAAAAAGGCGTATTCCCATAGCCCGGTTCCGGCGGGGCGGGACTCGAATTTCGTCAAGCTGATGCCATGTGCGGCGAAAGGGGCGAGCAGGTCGTGCACGGCGCCCGGCTTGTTTTTGGCTGAAAAGACCAGGGATGTTTTGTCTCGCCCTGAAGGAGCGGCATCTTCCCTACCCATCACCAGAAAGCGCGTGGTATTGTCGGGTTCGTCCTCGATGTTTCTTGCGAGAACGGGAAGCTGGTACATTTCGGCTGCAATCTCGCCCGCTATGGCGCCGGATTTCTCGTCGAGGGAGGCGAGCCTCGCCCCTTCCGCATTGCTCGAGACTTCCAGGCGGGGAATCCCGGGCAGATGCTGGTTGAGCCACTCGTGGCACTGGGCGAGCGACTGGGCATGGGAATAGATTTTTTCGATTTTCCCGATGTCCCGGCCAAGGAGATTCTGGTGCACCCTCAGCAGCACTTCGCTGCAGATCTTGAGCGGGGATTTCAGAAGCAGATCGAGCGTCCTCGGAATCGAGCCGCCCGTGGTGTTTTCCACAGGAACCACGGCGTAATCTGCATTCCCGGATTCGACGGTCCTGAAAATATCGTCTATCGATGCGCAGGGGATCGTTTTCGCAGCATGGCCGAAATGCTTGATCGCAGCCTGCTGGGAGAAGGTGCCTTCCGGCCCGAGATAGGCGATCCTGAGCCCTTCTTCCAGCGCCCTGCAGGCCGAGATGATTTCCACGAAGAGCCTGGAAACGGTTTCATCGGAAAGCGGACCCGGATTGTTTTCCCTCAGCCTGCTCAATACCTGGGCTTCGCGTTCCGGCCTGTAGATCGCGCCGTTCTTGATGTGCCCGATTTCCCGGGCATATGCGGCGCGGCGGCTGACGAGATCGAGAATCTCGAGATCGATGGCGTCGATCGAGGCTCTGAGCTCTCTGAGGGATTCTTCGCTCATTTCGCAGTCAGGTCCCTGACTCTCACGACGCCCGGGATCGATGCGATTTTCCGGATCACGGCCTCCGGTGCCGGGGAGTCGATGTCGGCCAAGGTATAGGCGATTTCTCCGCGCGACTTGTTTGCCATGTTGTGAATGTTGATGCCGCCGGCCGCGAATGCCGTCGATATCTGCCCCAACATGTTTGGCACGTTGGCGTTCACGATCGCTATCCTGTAGTTCGATTCCCTGGGCATGTCGATGTTGGGGAAATTTACCGTGTTCAGAATGTTGCCGTTTTCAAGGTAATCCATGATCTGGTTCGAAACCATGATCGCGCAGTTGTCTTCGGCCTCACGGGTCGATGCGCCGAGATGGGGGAGCGCGACGATCCCTTCCCTGTGGGAGAGCTTTTCGCTCGGAAAATCGCAGATGTAGGATTTGATCTTCTTCGATTGGACCGCCTCGATCACGGCATCCTCGTCGACTATGCCTTCCCTGGCGAAATTGAGCAGGATCGCGCCGTTCTTCATGGCAGCGATGCGCTTCGAATCGATCAGGTTTTTCGTCGAATCGAGCAGCGGGATGTGCAGGGAGACGAAATCGCTTCCCTTCAGCAGGTCTTCCACGCTGTGCGCTCTCGCCACTTGTGAGGGCAGGCTCCATGCTGCATCGACCGTGATTTCCGGATCGTATCCCCTGACCTTCATGCCCAGCCGGATGGCGGCACCCGCAACCAGCCTGCCGATCGCTCCGAGTCCGATGATGCCGAGCGTGTGCCCTGGAAGCTCGACGCCTGCGAAAGCCTTCTTGCCTTCCTCGACCTGCCTGCCGATGTCGTCCCCTTCCAGATTCTCGGCGAATTTTATGGCGGGAATCAGGTTCCTCGCTCCCATCAGCATCGCAGCGAGCACGAGTTCCTTCACCGCATTGGCGTTCGCCCCCGGGGTGTTGAAGACGGGAATGCCGCGGGAAGTCATTCTCGCCACCGGGATGTTGTTGGTGCCCGCCCCGGCCCGGCCTATCGCGAGCACCGATTCGGGGATTGCCATGTCGTGCATCTTGAAGGAGCGCAGCAATATCGCGTCGGGGTTGTCGATTTTCGGGCCGACCTGGTAGAGCGAATCCGGAAACCGCTCCAGGCCCAGGGGCGAAATCGAATTGAGGGTGAGGATTTTCAGCCGATCAGGCATGCTCGAATTCCCGCATATATTCGACCAGCGCCCTCACGCCTTCCAAAGGCATCGCGTTGTAGATCGATGCGCGCATTCCGCCCACGGAGCGGTGCCCCTTGAGCTGGACCATGTTTCTCGCCTTCGCGCCTTTCAGGAAATCCTCGTCGCGGGAAGGATCCTTCAGAGTGAAGGGGATGTTCATCCTGGAGCGGTCCTCAGCAGCCACCGGGCTCACGAAAAAATCGCTCCTGTCGAGATAGTCGTAGAGGAAATTCGATTTTTCGATGTTGCGCCTTTCCATGGCTTCCAGGCCGCCGTTTTTCTTCAGCCATTTGAAGACGAGTCCCGCAATGTAAATGGCATAGGTCGGGGGGGTATTGTACATCGAGTCGTTGTCGGCATGGATCTTGTAGTCCAGCATCGCAGGAATTCCGGCAATCGGATTGCCGATCAGGTCTTCCCTGACGATCACGATGGTGAGCCCGGCAGGCCCTATGTTCTTCTGCGCGCCGGCATAAATCAGCCCGAATCTGGATATGTCGATCCTGCGCGAGAGGATGTTGGAAGACATGTCGGCAACCAGGGGCACGTCACCCGTATCGGGAATCCAGTTGAATTCCACGCCGCCTATCGTTTCGTTGGGGGTGTAATGGACATAGGCCGCGTCCCTGTCGAGCTTCAGCTCCTTCGGGGCATAGGTGAAATTCCTGTCTTCCGAGCTTGCCGCCACATTCACCGTGCAGAATTTCTTCGCTTCGGAAATGGCTTTCTTGGACCACTCTCCGGTATTGAGGTAATCCGCCGATTTTTTCCCTCTGAGGAGGTTCATCGGGACCATGGAAAACTGGGCGGAAGCGCCTCCCTGGAGGAAAAGCACCTTGTAGTTCTGGGGAATGGAGAGGAGTTCGCGCAAGTCGGTTTCGGCCTCCTGAGCGATGCCCATGAATTCCTTGCCGCGGTGCGACATTTCCATGACCGACATGCCGCTTCCCTGCCAGTCGATCATCTCTGTCTGGGCGGTTTCAAGTACTTCCTCGGGCAATACCGCAGGCCCCGCGCTGAAATTGTAAACCCTCATTCTTCTTCCTCCGTTTCGACAACCTTTTCGAGACCGGCCAGCTTTTCGTCCGTCCCGAGATTGATCAGGGTGACACCCTGGGTGGAGCGGCTCATTTCCCTGATTTCCGCAACGCGCGTCCTGATCAATACGCCGCCTGTCGTGATGAGCATGATTTCGTCTGGTTCCTCGACGAGCGTTGCGGCGACGACGCGCCCGTTGCGCTCGGAAGTCTGTATCGCGATCATGCCCTGGGTGCCGCGTCCGTGCCTCGTGTATTCGACGATGGAGGTGCGCTTGCCGTAGCCGTTTTCGGTTGCGGTGAGCACGGACTGCTTCTCGTCCTCGGCTGCGAGCAACGAGATCACCCTGCTTCCAGTGGGAAGCTTCATTCCCCTCACGCCGCGCGCGCCGCGTCCCATCGGCCTCACGTCGTTTTCGTCGAAGCGCACGGCTTTCCCCGAGTCGGAGAACAGCATGATGTCGTGATGGCCGCAGGTGATGACGACGCCGATCAGGAAATCGTCCTCGTCGAGGTCGATGGCGATGATTCCCGTGGAGCGCGGACGTGAGAATTCGGAAAGCGGGGTCTTTTTGACCGTGCCTGAGGACGTCGCCATGAATACGAAATGATCTTCGGCAAAGGATTTCACCGGCAGGATGGCATTGATCTTCTCGTTTTCAGCGAGCGGGAGCAGGTTGACGATGGGTTTGCCGCGGCTCGTGCGGCTTCCCTGCGGCACTTCGTAGACCTTGATCCAGTAGACCCGCCCGAGGCTCGAGAAGCACAGGATGTAGTCGTGGGTGTTGGCGATGAAAAGCCTGTCTATGAAATCGTCTTCCTTGGTCGCCGCAGCCTGCTTGCCGCGTCCGCCGCGCTTTTGCGCGCGGTAGTCGTCGAGCGGCTGGCTCTTCATGTAGCCGCTGTGGGAAAGCGTCACGACGAGGTCTGCCGGGGTGATCAGGTCTTCCAGGCTGAGATCGAATGCCTGGGCGACGATCTCGCTCCTTCTCTTGTCGCCGAACTGGTTTTTGATCTCTAGAAGCTCGTTCGCGATGATTTCGTTGACGCGGGATGCCTTGGAAAGGATGTCGATGAGGTCGGCGATTCTGTCCATGACTTCGCCGTATTCGGAAACGATCTTGTCTTGCTCGAGCCCGGTGAGGCGCTGCAGCCTGAGTTCCAGAATGGCCTGGGACTGGGTCTCGGAAAGATAATAACCCTGCTCCTTCAGCCCGAATTCGGGCGCAAGCCCGTCGGGGCGGGAATCGAGCGCGCGGGAGAGCATTTCCTCGACGAGCTGCGAGCGCCACGGCTTTTTCATCAGCTCCTCGCGGGCGATTGCCGGCGATGGGGAGGCCTTGATCAGGGCGATGATTTCGTCGACGTTGGAGAGGGCGACTGCGAGCCCTTCGAGAATATGCCCCCTGTCCCTCGCTTTTTTCAGTTCGAAAACGTTGCGCCGCGTCACCACCTCGAACCTGTGGCGCAGGAAGGCTTCCAGGATCTGCCTGAGGTTGAGGAGCCTCGGCTGGTTGTCGACCAGCGCCACGAAGTTCATGCCGAAGGTGTCCTGGAGCTGGGTCTGCTTGAACAGGTTGTTCAGCACCACTTCCGGCATTTCCCCGCGCTTGAGTTCGATCACGACGCGCATCCCGGACCGGTCCGATTCGTCCCTCAGGTCGGAAATGCCATCGATCTTCTTCTCGCGCACCAGTTCGGCGATCTTTTCCAGCAGGTTCTTCTTGTTGACCTGATAGGGCAGCTCGTCGACGATGATCGCTTCCCTGTTTTCCATTTCCTCGAAATGGGTTCTTGCGCGCATCACCACGCGCCCGCGCCCGGTCCTGTAGCCTTCCTTGACCCCGGCAGTGCCGTAGACGATGCCTGCGGTGGGGAAATCAGGGCCTGGAACGATATCGATGAGTTCGTCTATCGTGATTTCGGGGTTGGCGAGCAGCGCGAGGCAGGCGTCGACAACTTCGGTAAGGTTGTGCGGCGGGATGTTGGTCGCCATCCCCACGGCAATTCCGGAGGAGCCGTTGATGAGCAGGTTGGGAATTTTGGCGGGCAGCACCAGAGGCTCTTGCTCGGAGCCGTCGTAGTTGGGACCGAAATCGACCGTTTCCTTCTCGAGGTCGGCCAGAAGTTCGTGGCCTATCCGCGCCATCCTGATTTCGGTGTAGCGCATCGCCGCGGCATTGTCGCCGTCGACCGAACCGAAGTTGCCCTGGCCGTCTACCAGCACATAGCGCAGGGAGAAATCCTGCGCCATCCTGACAATGGTGTCGTAGACCGCCGTGTCGCCGTGAGGATGGTATTTACCGATCACGTCGCCGACGATACGGGCGGACTTCTTGTAGGGCTTGTTCCAGTCGTTGGAGAGCTCGTGCATGGCATAGAGCACCCGGCGGTGGACCGGCTTCAGGCCGTCCCTCACGTCCGGAAGGGCCCTCCCCACGATCACGCTCATCGCGTAATCGAGGTAGGAGTGGCGCATTTCCTCTTCTAGGCTGACTGGCAGGGTTTCTTTTGCGAATTGTTCCATCGATTATAGGATCGCCGCTTGGCTGCAGAAGATCTTGATTTGTTAAGTTTCGGGATTGTTTTAATCCCCGATTTTAACATCAGACG
>JAJZRP010000030.1 GCA_021802655.1 Pseudomonadota bacterium | reverse complement strand
GCGCGTAATAGCGCCCCATGATGCCCTGAAGCTCGGGGAATTCCCCGACCATGTCGGTGGTGAGATCGGCTTTCGCCAGAAGCGCTGCCTGATCGGCCTGCCGCGACAATGTTTCGCCGCCCAACTGGAGACCGATGGCCCGCGCAATCGCCTGGACCCGCTCCACGCGCTCGCCCAGGCTTCCCAGTCTGTTGTGGTAAACGATTCTGGAGAGACTCATGATGCGCGAGTCGAGTGGCTTCTTTCTGTCCTGGTCGTAGAAGAATTTCGCGTCCGCAAGCCTGGGCCTCACCACTCTCTCGTTGCCCCCGATCACCGCAGAAGGGTCGGACGGCCTGATGTTGGAGACGATCAGGAAGCGGTCGGTCAATTTTCCGTGTGCATCCAGCAGGGGGAAATATTTCTGGTTCGCCTTCATGGTCAGGATCAGGCATTCCTGGGGCACTTCGAGGAATGCTCCGTCGAATTTCCCGGCCAGCACGTTGGGACGCTCGACCAGCGCGGTGACTTCATCGAGCAATGCTTCGTCTTCGACCGGCTTCACGCCGCCGATTTTCGCTGCGGCCTCATTCAACTGGCGCAAAATCTCGGCGCGGCGTTTCTCGAAATTCGGAATCACCGCGCCCTCCGTTTCGAGCTGCGCCTCGTAGCTGTCGGCATTTTCGATCGCGATCGAAGGTTTCGCGGCTTCGAAGCGATGGCCTTTTGTGGTTCTTCCGGAAGAGAGTCCCAGAATTGAAACGGGAACCACCTCGGTCCCGTGGAGCGCAACGAGGCCGTGCGCGGGTCGCACGAATTTCACGCTCTCCCATCCGTCTTCGAGCTGGTAAGTCATCACTTTCGGGATGGGTAGGTTCGAAATAGCAGCAACAATAATTGATTCAAGAAGGTCTGAAAGCGGTACTCCAGGCGCAGTTCGATCCAACCATACAAATTCTTTGTTATCTTCAAATGCACGGCTCGTATCCGCTAAGGTTGCGTTTTCTTTTTCAAGGCGTTTAGTAAGAGCTGCTGTTGGCTGTCCTGTGGAATCGAAAGCAACTTCAACAGGAACCAGTTTTTTGCGCACAGGAACATCAGGGCATCTATCGCGGACTTTTGTTACATGAACGGCAAGCCTTCGAGGTGATGCGAATGTTGTCCTCTTACTGTCATGCTCTATGAAGTCAAGTTTCCTTAGGTGATGGAAAATATCGTCGGCAAAAGCCTCGCCCAGCTTCTTCAGGGACTTCGGGGGGAGTTCCTCGACGAACAGTTCGACCAGAAGGTTCTTCATCATGCCTTCTCCATCTTCGCCAGCACTTCGTCCGCCCATTCGCGGGGAGCCATGGGAAAGCCCAGGCGGGCGCGGCTATCGAAGTAGGCGCTCGCTACGCTTTTGGCGAGATTCCTGATGCGCCCGATATAGGCGGCGCGCTCCGTGACCGAGATCGCGCCGCGCGCATCCAGCAAATTGAAGGTGTGCGCGGCTTTCAGGACCTGTTCGTAGGCGGGCAGGGGAAGCAGTTCGTCCATCAGATGTTTCGCCTGTTTTTCGTGGCTGGAGAAGGCCTGGAGCAGAAATTCCACGTCGCTGTGCTCGAAATTGTATTTCGACTGCTCCACTTCGTTCTGGTGGTAGACGTCGCCGTATGTGACCCCATCGGTCCATTTCAGGTCGAATACGTTTTCCACCCCCTGCAGGTACATCGCGAGGCGTTCGAGGCCGTAGGTGATTTCCCCGGTGATCGGCCTGCAGTCTATCCCGCCGACCTGCTGAAAATAGGTGAACTGGGTGACTTCCATGCCGTTGAGCCACACTTCCCAGCCGAGGCCCCATGCGCCCAGAGTAGGGTTCTCCCAGTCGTCCTCGACGAAGCGGATGTCGTTCTGTTCGAGGTCGAAGCCGAGCGCCTCAAGCGAGCCGAGATAGAGATCGAGGATGTCCCCCGGGGCGGGCTTCAGCACCACCTGGAACTGGTAGTAGTGCTGCAGTCTGTTGGGATTTTCGCCGTACCTGCCGTCCTTCGGGCGGCGGGAAGGCTGGACATAGGCCGCTTTCCAAGGCTCGGGGCCGAGTGCGCGCAGAAAAGTCGCGGTATGGGACGTGCCTGCCCCGACTTCCATGTCGTAGGGCTGGAGCAATACGCAGCCCTTGCCGGACCAGTAGTTCTGCAGCCTGAGAATGATGTCCTGGAAATTAGCCATAAATCCGCGATTCTACTTGTTTCTGCGCCATATCGCCAACAAAAGCATGCCGCACGCGAGCAGGATGAAGGCGTAATTTCCCCAGAGCACATAGGGCGTCGCACCGGAGTAGCCCTGCACGGCGGCGTCCAGCGATCCCTCCCTGAATTCGGGAAGCCTGGAGACAAGCCGCCCGTGTTCGTCGATGACTGCAGTCACCCCCGTGTTGGTCGAACGCAGCATCGTTCTCCCCGTTTCCATGGCCCGCATTTGGGCGATCTGCAGATGCTGGCGCGGGGCGATCGAATCCCCGAACCAGGCATCGTCGCTGACGTTGACGAGCAGGGTGGCCTGCGGAAGCTGTCTGATGACTTCCTCCCCGAAAACGTCCTCGTAGCAGATGTCGACGGCAAGCTTCTCGCCTGCCGCATCCAGCGGCTTCTGGTCGATGGCGCCCCTGGAGAAATCCGACATCGGGATGTGCATGAGATCCAGCAGCCAGCCGAACAGGGGTTTGGCGGGAAGGTATTCGCCGAAGGGGACGAGGTGCGACTTCCGGTAGACGCCGCCCGAGGATGCGCCGAAGCTGAATACGCTGTTGTAGTAGGTTTGTTCGTGGTTGGGCACGCGCTCCGGCAGTCCGATCAGGACATCGCCGCCGTTTTGTCTGCCGTGGTTTCGCAGCATTTCGAGGTATTCCTTCGGAACCTCGTCGCTGAACATCGGTATCGCCGTCTCGGGCAGGATGATCAGGCGGCTGCGGCTGGAAAGCGCGAGCTTCATGTAGATATCCATGGTGTCGCCCAGCGTTTCGTCGTCCCATTTCCTGTTCTGGGGGATGTTCCCCTGCAGCAGGCTGACCGTGACGGGATTGCCTTCGGGATGCGTCCAGTTCACCTGCTTCAGGCCGTATCCTGTGGCGAAAATCACGACCAGACCAACGGAAGCGATTTTCCTGTAGGGCGGCTTCGACAGCAGGAAGACCAGCCCCCCGCAAACCATGACGAGGAGCGAGACCCCGTAGACGCCGAGAATTGGGGCGAATCCACCCAGAGGGCTCGCCCCCGCCTGCGAATAGCCCAGGGAAAGCCAGGGAAATCCGGTGAAGACCCATCCCCTCATCCATTCGCCCAGGGAGAAGAGGGCGGGAACGAGGAGAACGGACTTCAGGGCGGGGGAAGTTTTGATGCGCGCCTGGAGAAAGCCTGCAAGGGCGGGATAGAGCGAGAGGAAGGCGCAGAACAGGAAAGTCGCGAGGACTGCAACCGGCAGGGGCATGCCGCCGAAATCGTGCAGGCTCACGTAAACCCAGCTGACGCCGAAAAGGAAAAGCCCCATGCCGAAGAAAAAGCCTGTCCATGCCGCGTCTTTTTCCGACCAGAGGTGAATCAGCCCCGCAATTGCCAGGATGGGCAGGAAGAACAGATGGAAGGGGGCGAATCCGGCGACACACAATGCGCCCAGCAGGAATGCCGCAATTCTTTTTTTGAGAAGCATTATTCTGCCGGTTTCAGCTTCTCGATCAGCAACGAATGGATTCTCCTGCTGTCGGCGCGCAGGACCTGTATCTTGAGCCCTTCGACCTGAATATGCTCGCCGCGCTTGGGAAGCCTGCCGAACCGGCTCAGTACCAGTCCGCCTATCGTGTCGTAGTGCTGGTCGCTCAGGTGGGTCCCGAAAGCCTCGTTGAAATCCGCGATTTCGGTGACCGCCTTGACGCGGTAATGGCCCGAGGAGTCGGCGATGATGTTGTCTTCGGTTTCGTCGAAGTCGAATTCGTCCTCGATTTCGCCGACGATCTGTTCGAGCACGTCTTCGATGCTGACGAGCCCCGCCACCCCGCCGTATTCGTCGACGACGATGGCGATATGGTTGCGGTTGCTCCTGAAATCCTTGAGCAGCACGTTGAGCCGCTTCGATTTCGGGATGAAGACGGCGGGCCTCAGCATTTCCCGTGTGTCGAATTCGCCGTCGGCATAGTGGCGCAGCAGATCCTTGGCGAGCAAAATGCCGATCACGTTGTCCTTGTCGCCGTCGATGACGGGAAAGCGGGAATGCGCGGTCTCGATGACGAAGGGAATGAATTTCTCCGGCGGGTCGTTGACGTCGATCACGTCCATCTGCGGCCTCGGGATCATGATGTCGCGCACCTGCATTTCGGAAACCTGCATGACCCCTTCGATCATGCCGAGCGCGTCGGCATCGAGCAGGTTGCGCTCATAGGCCGAGTGCAGCAGGGCGACAAGCTGTTCCCTGTCTTCGGGTTCGCGCATCAGAAGCGCGCTCAATCGGTGCAGCCAGCTTGCCTTGGAAGGCTCGTCCATGTTTGTTTTTCGGGGTTCCGGCGCCCTGTTGGGATAGAATTATTTTGCTGAAAACAAAACGGGATTGTAAAGCAAAATCGAGACTATTTGATGACAGGTCGCCTCGAAACGGGGTTCAAAATGCTATATTAGCACGATCATGACGACTGCCGAGGCCATGCCACCCCCCTTTTCCAGAGCGATTTCAGAATCGGACCGCTGCGTCTCCTGCGGCCTTTGCCTGCCCGCCTGCCCGACATATCGCAAAACCCTTTCCGAGGCCGATTCCCCCAGGGGCAGAATTAACCTGATGCGCGGCGTGATGAGGGGTGAGCTTCCGATCAACCCCAGGTTCATCGAGCATATCGATCTCTGCCTCGACTGCAGGGCATGCGAGAGGGACTGTCCCAACCATGTTTCCTACGGCGACATCCTGAGGAGCATGAGAAGGCCCATCGAATCGGCCAGGCATTCCGGCTTCTGGAGAAGAACTGTCGAGAGCGTTTCCCTGAATCTCGTCGCGCATCCGGACGCGCTGGAGAAAGCCGGAAGGATCTATTCGGCAAGCGGAATGGGGAAAATCCTCCCGGGGAAGCTGAAAAAGCTGGACGCCATGCTTCCGAAAAATGCCGGCCCGGTTCCGCAGAAAACCGTCCATCCCGCGCATGGAAATGTCCGGGGGGAGGTCGGCCTTTTTCTCGGGTGTGTCGCCAGGCTTTCCGATACGCTCGCCCTGAATGCTTCGATCCATGTCCTCAACAGGCTGGGCTATACGGTCCATGTGCCGAAAAGCCAGACTTGCTGCGGCGCGCTTCACGCCCGTTTCGGGGAGGACCCGTCTCCCCTGGGCAAAAGGAATGTCGATGCCTTTCATGGGGTGGAAAGGATAGTGTGCACTTCCTCAGCCTGTACTTCAGAACTCCTCGGGACTTTCCCGGAAAGGGTGTATGACATCAGCCGGTTCCTGAATGAAGCAAAAGGATGGGAGGGAATAGAAATAACTCCCCTGCGCGCAAGGATAGCCGTGCACGACCCCTGCTCCATGAGGAATGTGCTGAAAGGGCAGGACCATCCCTACCGGCTTCTCGGAAGGATACCGGGGGCGGAGATCGTGCCTCTGGGTGGGAACGGCCAGTGCTGCGGTTCCGCCGGGAGCTATTTCCTGACCCAGCCGAAAATGGCAAACTCGCTTCTGGATGATAAAATGGAAATGGTGGGGAAATCCGGCGCGGATTTCATCGCGACATCCAACGTCGGGTGCGCGATGTCTCTCGGGGCGCGCCTTTCCGGGACGGCGGTGCTGCATCCCGTGGTTATACTGGCCTTTCAGATGGGATTCGAATGATCAATATCGACAGGATTATCACAGGTTTCGACAGGGGGCTGAGGACGCTTTTCGCTCCTGCCGCGTCCCTGAGGCCGCAGCCCGGGGAAGATATGCCGGAAGGTACGCTGAGCCGCGAGGAGAAGCGCCATTCCGCATCCCTGATGCGCATCAACCACAGCGGCGAAATCTGCGCCCAGGCGCTCTACCAGGGGCAGGCCATGACCGCGAAAAACAGGGAAATCGCACATTCCCTGGAGCGTGCCTCCTGGGAAGAGACAGAGCATCTTTGCTGGACGGAGAACAGGATAAAGGAATTGGGCGGAAGGAAGAGCCTGTTCAATCCGCTCTGGTATGCGGGGTCGCTCGCGATCGGCGCAGGAGTGGGGCTCATCGGCGACAAATGGAATCTCGGTTTTCTCGCGGAAACGGAGCGCCAGGTGGAGCGTCATCTCGCCGGGCACCTGGAGCGCCTGCCGCTTTCCGACCTGAAAAGCCGCGCAGTGGTCGAGCAGATGAAATGCGACGAAGTTCAGCATGCGGCGATGGCCGTTTCACTGGGCGGGGCGGAACTCCCCTTTCCGGCGAGGGTTCTGATGAAGCTTTCATCGAAAGTGATGACCGGGATCACCTACTGGATCTAGGGAAGCCCTGGCAGACTGTCAGAAGGGCTTGACCACCACCAGTATCACGACAAGGGTCAGCGCAAGCACCGGAAATTCGTTGAACCAGCGGTACCAGACATGGCTTTTTTCGTTTTTGCCTTGTCTGAAGTTCTGCAGCAGTTTTCCGCAGTAGAAGTGATAGACGATGAGAAGCAGCACCAGAAACAGCTTCGCATGCAGCCAGCCCCCTGAAAAGCCGAACCCCAGCCAGAGCCAGGTGCCGAAGGCAAGCGCCAGGACTGCCAGAGGGGTCATGAACCGGTAGAGCTTTCCCGCCATCAGCAGAAGGCGTTCGATTTCAGCCTCCTGTTTCGCCATCGCCAGATTCACGTAGATGCGGGGCAGGTAGAAGAGGCCGGCGAACCAGCTGGTGACGAAAACGATGTGAAAAGCCTTGACCCAGAGCATGTCAGTCCTTGAACGATTCGATTACGATTTTCTTGAGCTGGGCGAGCCTGCCGTGGAAGAAATGGCTCGCTCCGGGAAGAACGAGCACGGCATGTCCCTGCGGACGCGCCCATTCGAAGAGGTCGGAAAGGGGAATCACTTCGTCCTCTTCGCCGTGGATGAGGAGCAGATCCTGCTTCACTTCCGGCACGTCGTACTTCCCCACTGCGGGGGCGATGAGTGCGATTTTTTCGGCTTCGATCCTGTTCGCCACCCTCGCCTGGACGAAGCCGCCGAAGGAGAAGCCTGCGAGCGCGAGGGGAAGATTCCCCTCCTTCTTTTTCAGAAACTCCAGCAGGGCGAGGGCATCCTCGGTTTCTCCGATGCCCTCGTCGTAGGTCCCCGAGCTTGCCCCCACCCCCCTGAAATTGAAGCGCACGGAAAGGTAGTCGAGTTCGAGAAAGGATTTGGCCAGCGTCTGGGCCACCTTGTTGTCCATGGTTCCGCCGAACAGGGGATGGGGATGGGCGATGAGCGCGATGCCGCGCTTCTTTCCCGGGTCGTAGGCATGGGCTTCGATTTTTCCGGCGGGCCCCCCGGTTTCGAACCGGTATTGCTCCATCAGATCTTCAGCCTGGAAACAACGCGGTTCCCGACCAGGTGGGAGTCGATGATCTCGTCGATGTCCTCCCGGTCGACATAGGTGTACCAGGTTTCCTCGGGATAGACGACGAGAACCGGGCCCTCCCCGCAGCGGCCCAGGCAGCCTGCGGAATTGATCCTGATCTTCCCGTCCAGATTCAGCGACTTGATCCTTTCCTTGGCGTGCAGGCGCATGGCGGTCGCATCGAAATTGTTGCAGCAGTCCTCCCCGGCTTCCCTCTGGTTGAGGCAGAAAAAGACATGCTTGTCGTAATGGCCCATTGTTCGATACCCAAAAGTGCGATTATCTCATACCCGCCTGCGATAGATGAAGCCGAGGTAGAGCAGCGCAAGATATGGCCAGAGTTTGGCGAGGAAGGAGGTGGCGCCGCTCAGGGTGATGAGCTGCCCGTATTTCCAGTCGAAGAGGAAGAGTTCGGAAGCCGGAGATGCGATGTCCGGCGTCAGGCCGGTGAAGGCGATCTGGGCGAGGATCGCTGCCGCAGCGATGGTTGCGCGGATTCGCGGCGGGAAATTCCTGAGCGCGAAAATAAGAAAGAGCCCGATTGCGACGCCGACTATCGCTTCCTGGTTCGCCCAGGCGAAGAATACGTCGGGCTTGAGCAGGAAACCGGCCATGGCCGATTTGATCAGTATGGCCAGAAAAAGCGCCAGGACGACGGGCATCACCTTCGTCCGCTCCGGGCGCAGCATCAGGGATGCAACCAGCCCGAAAGACAGCAGGTTGAGCGAGATCGAGCCCGCTTCGACGGAACTGAAATGGTGAGGGGAGAAGAGGCGCTGCAGCAGCGGCCCTTCGTCGAGAACCCAGCTTCCCATCAGGGGGAGGGAGGGATTGACCTGGGTGAACAGCCAGAGCGCGATGAGCGCGATTCCGGCATCCCCTGCATTTCCATGAGGAATCCAGGCATCCCTGAATTTCGCCAGGTGGATGTCGAAAATGGGAAGGCGCCATGTGCGCAGGGCAACGAGTGCCCCGCACATCCCGCCACAGCTGTTGGCGAGCCAGTCGAGGCTGGAAGCGACCCTGGCAGGCAGGTACATCTGTATGGACTCCATGGAAAGGCTCAACAGGCAGCAGAACAGGGCTGAGACGAAAAATGCGCCCGAATGCCGGAAGCGGGGAAGGGCGGCCATGGAGACGAAAAAACCGAGCGGAATATAGGCCGAGAAATTGATCAGCAGATCTCCCGGGAGCATATGCCTCAAGAGGGGTTTCGACAGGAAGGAAAGCGTGGCTATGCCGGGGTCGCGCCAGCCGGAGAAGGGGTAGAGGCTCGCGAAAACGATGATGAGGATGCTGGCGAGCGCCAGGTAGAAAGCCAGTTTCGTGCCGCGCGGCATGTTCATGGCGGCGTTTCAGGCCGAATTGCGGATGCGGCCCAGGAGGGCGGTTGTCGATCTTTCGAAGATGAAAGGGATGGAATGCACGCTCCCCCCCCAGGAGGCCACTTCCCTCCCCCCGACGATGTCCGCTGTTTTCCAGTCGCCGCCCTTCACCAGCACGTCCGGTTTGCATGCGAGGATCAGATCGAGGGGCGTGTCCTCCCCGAACCATGTCACGAGATCCACGCTTTCGAGCGCAGCGAGCACCGCCATGCGGTCGGCGAGGGAGTTGACCGGACGGTCGTCGCCCTTTCCCAGTCTTCTCACCGAAGCATCGCTGTTCACCCCGACCACGAGGCTCTTTCCCAGGGATTTCGCCTGGGCGAGGTAGGAGACATGCCCCCTGTGCAGGATGTCGAAGCAGCCGTTGGTGAAGACGAGCGGCCGGTCAAGCGCGGCAACCCTGTTCCGGAGTTCCTCGGGATTGCAAAGCTTCCTCTCGAAATCGGGAGGCATCATCAGTCGGTATATTCGAAAAGATCGACGACTTTCAGGACTCCGCCAGTCTTGCTTGCCATTTGTATTGCCGCATCGGCTTCCTTGTGAGAGACGATGCCGAGGAGATAAACGACTCCGCGCTCGGTCACGACCTTCACGACGTTGACCGGCACTGTCTTGCTGTCCAGAAACTGCCCCTTGATTTTCGTCGTGATCAGGGCGTCACTGCTTCTCGAACCGAAGGAGCTGTTGGGCATGATGCCGAGTTCGTCAGTGATCGATCTGACATTTTCCACGCTTCTTGCGATCTGCTCAACCCTGTTCCGTGCATCCTGGGAGGGTACTTCTCCCGTCAGGAGAACGCTCCTGTTGTAGCTGGTCACGTTGACATGCACCTGGTCCTTGAATTCCTCGCTGATGCGGTTCCCTGCCTTCAGTTCGATTCCTTCGTCGTCGATGTAGGCCCCGCTGGTGCGGCGATCCGCAGCCATCAGCGCGCCGGCGCCTACGCCTGTCGCAACGACGGGAAAGCAGCCCGAAAGGAGGGGAGGGATAAGGAGGATCCAGCAGAGTTTGCGCATTATTCGACTCCCAATAAAAGACAATCGATCGCATCGCACAGGCAGTGCAATGCGAGTATATGGACTTCCTGAATGCGTGCGGTGCTGCTTGCAGGCACGCAGATGTGGATGTCTTCCGGCCGCAGGATTTCGGAAATCACGCCTCCCGAATGCCCGGTCAGCGCGACGACTCCCATCTTCAGTTCGTGGGCGGCGGAAACGGCTTCCACGACGCTCCTCGAATTCCCGCTGGTGGATATGGCGAGCAGCAGGTCCTTGGGTCTGCCGAGGGCGGCAACTTGCTTGGAAAAAACCTGCGAATAGTCATAGTCGTTCGCGATGGCGGTGAGCGTCGAGGAATCGCAGGTCAGACAGAAAGCGGCAAGCCCGGGGCGTTCCATTTCGAAGCGGTTCAGGAGTTCGGCTGCGAAATGCTGTGCATCCGCTGCGGACCCGCCGTTTCCGCAGGAGAGGATTTTTCCGTCGTCCATCAGGCACTGCAGCATGCGTTCGGCTGCGGCCGCGATGGGAGCGGCGAGTTGGTCCATGACTTCCAGCTTGAGGTTGGCGCTTTCGGTGAAATTCGAGGTGATTCTCTGGATCAGGTCCATGGTCTGCGTCTGGCATTCGATGATGGCATTTTACCTGAAACGGGCGGCTCTGCCATCTTGCTCGAGGAATGCATTCCTGATCCATTCGGCTTTGCCGTTTTCGCCGTAGAGCACTGCATCGAAACGGCAATCCGGCATGGGGTCATGGCGCATCAGATAATGTTTTGCAGCGTTCAGGATTCTTTTCTGCTTGGCGGGAGTGATGCTTCCGGAGGCCCCGCCGAAGTCGGGATTCGATCGCTGCCTGACTTCGACGAAAACGACTGTATTTCCATCCTTCATGACGAGGTCGATCTCGCCCACGCGGCAACGATAGTTTCTTTCGAGAAGTTGGAGTCCCCGCCCTTCAAGGAAGGACAATGCGGCAGACTCGGCGTCCATTCCCCTTTTCATCTGGAAAGGGAAGGGATGCTGCCGTATAGTGTCGCAATGAACATGACCTCTTCCGATGCCAAAGGTACATTATATGTGGTGGCCACGCCGATAGGGAATCTGCGCGACATCACCCTGAGAGCGCTGGATATCCTGAAGAGTGCCGATGTGGTCGCGGCGGAGGACACACGGACCACTTCCGGTCTGCTGAAGCATTACGGCATTTCGGTACGGCTGGTCTCCCTGCATCAGCACAACGAACGGGAAAAAAGCGAAGCCGTCCTGGCGCACCTCGGCGAAGGAAAGCAGGTTGCCCTGGTGAGCGATGCCGGAACGCCGGCGATTTCCGACCCCGGTTCCCATCTGGTGGCATCGGCCAGGAATGCGGGCTTCGATGTCGTTCCCATTCCGGGACCCAATGCTGCGATCACGGCGCTCTCGGCTTCCGGCATGAGCGAAAACGGCTTTCTCTTCTGCGGCTTTCTTCCTGCAAAAAGTTCTGCGAGGAAAAAGGTGCTCGAACCCCTGAAAACGCTTCCCCAAACCCTGGTGTTTTTCGAGGCCCCGCACAGGATCATGGATCTGGCCGGCGACCTTTCGGAGGTCCTGGGTGAGGAGCGCACCGTCGTGTTTGCGAGGGAGCTCACCAAGCTATATGAGACCATCCATTCCTGCCTTCTCGGAGAGGCGGGGCAGTGGCTTTCCTCGCAGCAGAAGGGGGAATTCGTCGTCATCGTGGAAGGGGCGAATCTCGTGAAAAAAGAGGGAATATCGGAGGAGACGAAAAGAGTGCTGGAAATCCTGCTGCCCGATCTTCCGCTCGCTCAGGCGGTGAAGCTCGCCGCGCGAATCAGCGGGGAGAACAGGAATTCGCTCTACGAACTTGCCCTGGAACTGCGCGAGTCGACCTAAGGAACCACTGATTTAATCCAGCACTGGCGCGACGGCGGCTTTGCGAGATGGGGTTCGCGAAGCGGGGCGCAGCGAATGGTCATTCTCTTCGCAAGCCACGCGACAAAGAAGCGCGCCCGCATAGCCCCGTCCCATCCGGGTTTCGGCAAAACCGGGCGCTTGTTTTGTCGCGCTCCTTGGCATCGTAGGCCAGGCTATGACCTGCGTTGCGCTTCGCCCAATCATCCCGGTCTTGCCAGAAACGCAACAATGATGGATTAAATCAGTGGTTCCCTAACCCGAATAAACCTGCCAGGCAATCAGGATCGCGAGCAGCAGCGTTACGATGAAAAGCAGGCGATTCCGGCTTTTCTGCAATCGAACCAGCGTGCGCAGTTCGGCTTCGAGCGGCTCCAGCCTGTTCTCAACGAGCGCCCTGTGGACAAGGCGGGGAATTTGCGGAATCATCCCGCCCCAGTTGGGCGCCTCCGTCTTGATGGCGTTGACAAACCCCCGCCATCCGACCTGCTCACTCATCCATTTTTCAAGGAAGGGTTTCGCGGTTTTCCAAAGATCGAGATCCGGGTCGAGCTGCCTTCCGAGCCCTTCTATGTTGAGCAGGGTTTTTTGCAGCAGCACCAGTTGGGGCTGGATTTCGACGTTGAACCTGCGGGACGTCTGGAAAAGGGAGAGGAGCACTTTCCCGAATGAAATGTCCTTGAGCGGTCTGTCGAAGATCGGCTCGCAGACCGCCCTTATCGCCGCCTCGAATTCGTCCACCCGCGTGTTCTTGGGTGCCCATCCGGCATCGATGTGCGCCTGGGCGACGCGCCTGTAGTCGCGCTGGAAAAATGCGAGAAAGTTCCGGGCGAGATAGTTCTTGTCCTCGTCGGTCAGGGTTCCCATGATGCCGAAATCGAGTGCGATGTATTGGCCCCGGGCGGATACGAAAATGTTTCCCGGATGCATGTCGGCATGGAAGAAGCCATCCCTGAAAACCTGGGTGAAGAAGATTTCGACTCCCATGCTCGCGAGTTTCGGGATGTCTATCGAGAGTTCGCGCAAGGTGTCGATCTGGCTGATCGGCGTTCCCGTCATCCGCTCCATCACCATGACGGATGTGGTGCAGTAGTCCCAGTATACTTCCGGCACGATGAGGAGCGGAGATCCCGCGAAGTTTCGCCGCAACTGGCTCGCGCTCGCCGCTTCCCGCATGAGATCGAGTTCGTCGTAAAGATGCTTGGAGAATTCCGCGACGACTTCGCGGGGTTTGAGCCTTTTGCCGTCCGCCCACAGCTTCTCGATCAATCCTGCTGCGATGTCCATGAGCGCGATATCGTTCGCGATCACCCCGAGCATTCCGGGGCGCAATATCTTGACGGCGACTTCGCGGCCGCCCGGCAGGGTCGCGAAATGCACCTGGGCGATCGATGCGCTTGCCACGGGCACGGGGTCGAAGGATTCGAATATCTTGTCCCAGGGCTTGCCGTAGGCGCGTTCGATTTCATCGAGAGCGAGCTTTGAAGCAAAAGGCGGAACCTTGTCCTGGAGCTTGGCGAGTTCATCGGCGATGTCTGCGGGAAGGAGATCCCGCCGAGTCGACAGGGCCTGTCCGAACTTGACGAAAATGGGGCCCAGCTTCTCGAGCGCCTGCCTCAGCCGGATCGCCCTCGGGGAATCCAGATTCCTGAAGAAAAATATCGTGTTGACGAAGCTTTTGAGGCGGGAAGTTTCGGGGTGGGCGAGCAGAAATTCGTCCAGGCCGAAGATGAAGCCGATGCGGAATATTTTCAGAAGGCGCAGGATTCTCAAGAACGGCCTTCCAGTCTTTCGATCCGCTTTTCAATGCGCGCCGCATCGTCCCTGAGCGCATCCACATCACCCAGAAATTTCGAGATATCGCCTGATTTCGCCAGAAGGGGACGCTCTTCGGTCCAGTATTCGGCAAGATTTCCCAAGAGATTCCATGCCGCCTGCTTTTGCCAGGAGAAAAGCGTGCTCGCTGTGCTGGCGACCCTGTGCGCGATAACGTCCCCGGTCAATTTTGCCAGATCCGATTCGTAATCCCATCTGAGATTCCTGAACAGGAAGCTCAATGTTTTTGCAAATTCCACGTCCCCTTCGATGGCGATTCCGGCCATTTCACCACCCAGCGATTTGACGAGCGCGGAAGGGGTGGCCCTGATCCTGGTTTCCGGAACGCCTTCGGCTGCATCCAGCCTGCCGTCCGGCAGTACGGTGATATCGAGGTCGACGGGGGGAAGGGAAAGCCTAGCGGATTTTCCCGCATGGGGGACGAGAGCTTCCCTCGCCCAGGATTCGGTTTGAAGCAGGTGGTTGACGGCCGAAATCAAGGGGCTGTTCAGCATTCAGAGTTTGTAGCCCACATGCAGGGCGACCACGCCTGCGCTCAGGTTGTAGTACTCGACCCGCTCGAACCCGGCTTCCACCATCATCGCCTTCAATTCCTCCTGCGAGGGATGCATGCGTATGGATTCGGCGAGATAGCGGTAGCTTTCTGAGTCGTTTGCGACAAGCTTCCCCATGAAAGGCAGCACCTTGAAGGAATAGAAGTCGTAAGCGCTCTGCAGGGGCTTCCATACCCTGGAGAATTCCAGCACCATGAGTTTCCCTCCCGGGCGCAGCACCCGGTGCATTTCCTTCAGCGCCATATCCTTGTGGGTCATGTTCCTGAGGCCGAAAGCGACGGTCGTACAGTCGAAATAATCCGCCCTGAAAGGGAGCTTTTCCGCATCGCACTGTACCGCGTCCATCCTGAATCCGTGATCGAGCATGCGGTCGCGGCCCCTGCCGAGCATCGCATTGTTGATGTCGGTGAGGAATACCCGCCCTTCGGGGCCGACCTTCTCGGCGAATTTGAGGCTGAGGTCGGCGGTGCCGCCTGCGATGTCGAGCACCCTGGCGCCCGGGCCGACCCCGGAGAGCGCGATAGTGAATGTTTTCCAGAGGCGGTGCATCCCGGCGGACATCAGGTCGTTCATCAGGTCGTAGCGGCTCGCCACGGAATCGAAAACGTCGGCGACCTTGCGGGCTTTTTCGCCCTCCTCGACTGTCTTGAACCCGAAATGGGTGGTTTTCTTCATGTCAGGGCTCCCTGCTCGCACGGGCTTCGGCGAGGCGCTTCAGGTAATCCTGCCAGAGCTTTTCCTGGTTGAGCCCGTAATCGTGGAACAGATCCCAGGAATAAATGCCGGTATCGTGCCCGTCGGAAAAGACGATCTGCAGGGCATAGCGTCCCACAGGCTCGATGTTTTCGATGTCCACGTCCTTTTTCCCGGTCTGCAGCACTTCCTGCCCCGGGCCGTGCCCGCGGACTTCGGCAGAAGGGGAGTAGACTCTCAGGAATTCGAAAGGGAAGGAAAAGGTCTTGCCGTCCGAGAAGGCGATCTCCAGCAAACGGGATTTTTTGTGCAGCTTGATCTCCGTGGGAGAAGGGGTGTTTTTTTCCAGTCCGGCCATGGCATTCCTAGATTCCGCATGATCCTATATCATAAACCAGCCGCATCGAAACTCAAACCTGTCACAATATCGCAATATTGGCTGAATACCATTGCAAAGTTAAAATTCAATAGAGGCTGACGATGGCTGCAACCATACTTGTTGTCGAAGACGAGCCCGCTATCCAGGAGCTGATCACCTACAATCTGCAACTGGCCGGGCATCGCGTCGTTTGCGCTGAAACCGGCGAGCAGGCTTTTGCCCTCATCAAGAATGAGCTTCCCGACCTGATCCTGCTGGACTGGATGCTGCCCGGGGCGAGCGGGGTGGATGTGGCGAGAAAGCTGCGGGCTACCGACAGGACGAAGCAGGTTCCGATCATCATGCTGACGGCCAGAACCGACGAGCGGGACAAGTTGCTGGGACTCGAGACGGGCGCCGACGATTACATCACCAAACCTTTCTCCCCCAGGGAGCTGATTGCGAGAATCAAGGCCGTGCTGAGGCGGCGCGCGCCGCAGATGACCGACGATATGGTTTCCATGGGCGAGCTGAAACTGGATCCGGTTTCCCGCAGGGTGACGGGAGGCGGCAAACCCATCGAACTCGGCCCAACCGAGTTCCGGCTGCTACATTTCCTGATGACGCATCCTGGCAGGGTGCATTCCCGCGCCCAGTTTCTCGACCAGATCTGGGGGGACCATGTTTTCGTCGAGGAGCGCACCGTCGACGTGCATATCCGCAGGCTGCGCAAGGCTCTCGAGGAGGGCGGTCTCGATCAAATGATCCAGACAGTGAGAGGGGCGGGCTACAGGATGTCCACCGATTGAAGCATTGAGGCGGAAAATGTCGAGGTTCTGGCTACGCATACTGCCGCAGTTTCTTCTCGTGGGCGGAGTCACGCTTCTGATATGGGCGGCGTTCGGTGCCGCCGATGCGTTCATTTTTTTGAGTTTGTCCGGACTGATTCCGTTTTTCTGGATGCTGCGCAATCTGGCGCGCATCGATGCCTGGCTCGACGCGCCGACGGTGGAAAGCATTCCGGACGGGAGCGGCCTCTGGGAGGGGGTTTTTTCCCGCCTGAGAAGGATGGTGCGCCAGCGCGATCAGGGCCAGCAGAAGCTGGAAACCATGCTGCACGATCTGCAGCAGGCTATCGCCGCCCTGCCGGATGCCATCGTCATTCTCGATTCCGGCGACCATATCGAATGGAGCAACCCGATGGCGCAGGAATATTTCGGGCTGGACGAGCGGCGGGATATGGGGCAGCAGATTTCCTATCTCATCAGGCAGCCGCAGTTCGTGGAATATTTGTCCGAACCACAGTCCGACCTGCCCTGTATCCTCAAGCTTTCCAGTGAAAGGATACTTTCGGTGCAGCTCATTCCCTATGCCGACCGGAAAAAGCTGCTTTTGGCGCGAGATATCACGCGCATCGAGAATGTGGACAGGATGCGCCGCGATTTCGTTGCGAATGTGTCGCATGAACTGCGCACCCCGCTCACGGTGGTGAACGGATTTCTCGAGACGCTATCCGACATGGGGGGGGCGCCGGATGCCGAGATGCTGAAGCGTTCGCTCGCCCTCATGACCGGGCAGACCGACCGCATGAAACGACTGGTCGAGGACCTGCTGACGCTGTCCAGGCTCGAGAATGCAGAGAACCAGCTCAGCGAGGAGGAGGTGGATGTGCCCATGCTCGTTGCGCAGATTCATCAGGACGCACTGAGCTTGAGCGGCAGGAACCATCAGATCGAACTTTGTATCGAGACCGAAGCGGGCCTGCGCGGCAATACCGAGGAACTCAGAAGCGGATTCGGCAACCTGGTCAGCAATGCCGTGCGATACACTCCTGAGGGGGGCAAAATCGTGCTCACCTGGAAAATGGAGAACGGATGCGCCGTCTTTTCGGTGGAAGACAGCGGCATCGGCATCGAGTCCGAGCATATCCCGAGGCTGACCGAGCGGTTCTACAGGGTCGATCGCAGCCGTTCCCGCGGGACGGGCGGGACGGGGCTGGGGCTTGCCATCGTCAAGCATGTGCTGAACCGGCACCAGGGGCGATTCGAAATCAGCAGCGAGATCGGAAAGGGCAGTCTCTTCCGGGCGGTTTTCCCCCCTTCTCGCGTGATTCCCGGCACGCCGGAAACAAAATGATCCCGCTATCCGGTAAAATGGCTGCGTGAAATTGAGGATTCGGGGTGAGGAATGCTGAAAAACGGTCTGCCCGCGCGGGGTTTTTATGCGCTCGGGTTCCTGGTTTGCGCGGCACTATTGGCCTATGCCTATTATCTCCAGTTCGAAAAACACCTGGAGCCCTGTCCCCTTTGCATATTCCAGAGGCTTTTCTACGCCGGGACGGGGATCGTTTTTTTCCTGGCTGCGCTCCATAATCCGGGCAGGCTCGGGAAAGTCGTCTACGGCATCTTTTCAATGCTGCTGGCCTCGGGAGGCGCTGCCGTTGCGGCAAGGCAGGTCTGGCTGCAGCATCTTCCTGCGGATCAGGTTCCCGAATGCGGGCCTGGGCTCGACTACATGCTGGATGCCTTTCCGCTCAACCAGACGCTGCGCATGGTGCTCCGCGGCTCGGGGGAGTGCGCCAAGGTCGACTGGCGCTTCCTGGGGTTTAGCATCGCCGAATGGTCCCTGCTGATTTTCGCACTGCTGGCGATTTACAGCCTCTTTTTGATGCGTAAAAAAAATGCCTGACATCCTGGAAAAGATCCTTGCAGTCAAGAAGGAAGAGGTCGTGGCTTCCTCCGGAATAAAACCGATCGAAGCGATCCGGGCGGAAGCTTTTTTCGCCCCGCCCCCGCGCGGATTCCTGCGGGCGATTCGGAAGAAAATCGGTTCAGGGCGTCCCGCGGTCATTGCGGAGATCAAGAAGGCCAGCCCCAGCAAGGGAATATTGAGAAAGAATTTCGATCCTTCGGCCATTGCCGGAAGCTATGCTTCGCACGGTGCAGCCTGTCTTTCCGTGCTCACCGACGGGCAATTCTTCCAGGGCTCTCCGCAAAATCTGATCGAAGCAAGAAAAGTCTGCTCTCTGCCGGTTTTGAGGAAGGACTTCATGATCGACCCCTATCAGGTTTATGAAGCCCGTGCGATGGGGGCGGATGCCATCCTTCTCATCGTTGCAGCTCTCGATCTGGCGCGGATGCGCGAAATGGAATCGCTTGCCTTCGATCTCAAGATGGATGTCCTGGTGGAAGTGCACGACAGGCAGGAACTGGATGTCGCGCTCGAACTTTCGAGCCCGCTGATCGGGATAAACAACCGCAATCTCAAGACCTTCGAGGTCAGCCTCGATAACACGCTGGGGCTTCTGGGCGCTCTTCCGAAGGACAGGATCGTGGTCACGGAGAGCGGCATTCTCTCGCCGGCGGACGTCTCCCTGATGAGAAAAAACGGGGTGAACGCCTTTCTCGTGGGGGAAGCCTTCATGCGCGCGGAGGACCCGGGTTTGGAGCTTTCTAGGCTGTTCGAGGCGCACTGACGAAAGTATAATCGTTACATTTCAATAATGACTGCTGCCATGTCCCTGCTCGAGATCCGCAACATCGTCCGCCGCTTCGGAGATTTCACTGCAGTGGACGGCGTAAGCATGAATATCGAGGCCGGCGAGTTTTTCACCCTGCTCGGGCCTTCGGGCTGCGGCAAGACCACCCTGCTCAGGATGATCGCGGGCTTCGATTCACCCCAGTCGGGGGAAATGTTTCTTGACGGGAAGGATCTTGCCTCCATTGCTCCCGAGAAGCGGCCGATCCATACCGTATTCCAGAGCTATGCCCTCTTTCCGCACATGACGGTTGCCGAGAATATCGCCTTCCCGCTCAGGATGAGAAAAGTGGGGAAAGACGAAATCAATGAAAAGGTGAGACAGTCTCTTGAGGACGTGAGGCTCGCGGATCGCGGCGGGCGCTATCCGGGCGAACTCTCCGGCGGGCAGAGGCAGCGCGTCGCGCTCGCCCGCGCGCTGGTGAACCGGCCGCGCCTCCTGCTGCTCGACGAGCCGCTCGCCGCGCTCGACATGAAGCTCAGGGAGCAGATGCAGCTCGAACTGATCAATTTGCAGAAGGAAGTCGGGATCACCTTCATTTACGTTACTCACGACCAGACCGAAGCGCTCGCGCTTTCCCACAGGATCGCCGTGATGAACGGGGGAAAGGTGGAGCAGCTCGACGAGCCTTCCAAAATCTACGATTCACCGAAAAACAGGTTCGTCGCCGACTTCATCGGCACCTGCAACCTGATCGATGCGGAAGTTTCCGTGGCCGGCGAAGAGAAGATGGTTCTCCAGATCAGGGGGCTCGGGGAAGTGGCGGCCAAGAATCCGGGGGCATCCTGCGGGGTGAAGGGGATTCTCGCACTGCGCCCGGAAAAGGTCAGGATAGGTGCGCAGCTTGTTCCGGGGCTCGATGAAAATCACTTCAAGGGCCGGGTGCACGATTTCCTCTACATGGGGGACGTGACTGTTTATATCGTCGAAGTCGGCGAAGGAGTGCATATCGAGGCCCTGCTTCCCAATTCTGCTGCAGGCCGCCCCAGGATTCTCGCGGTGGGGGACCCCGTGGAGATTTCCTGGCGCTATGACGCGGGGACATTCCTCGATGGCTAAAAATTTCGGGAAATGGCTGATCAGCGGCCCGCCCGTGCTCTATCTGGTCGTTTTCTTCGTCATTCCCACCTGCATCATGGTGCTCGCCTCCTTCCGCTATGCGGGGGAATACGGCGGACTCGCTCCCATCTTTTTGCACGATGCATCCGGTGCGCATCTCAATCTCACGCTTGAGAGCTATCGGGAATTTTTTTCCGATTTCATATACAGCTGGCTCTTCATCAAGACCCTGATCTATGCGCTCGTCACCACTTTCTTTTGCCTCCTGACGGCTTATCCGCTCGCCCTTCTGATTGCGCGCAGTGCCAGCAAATACCGCGATCTGCTGGTTCTTTTGGTGATATTGCCGTTCTGGAGCAATTTCCTGATCAGGATTTACGCCTGGATGATCCTGCTGGGGCCCCAGTCGGCCTTCTCGGCAGCCCTCAACGGTTTTCTCGGCATTTTCGGGGTCGGGCCGGTCAGGCTTCTTTTCACCCCGTTCGCAGTGGTTCTGTGCCTCATCTACGTTCAGCTCCCCTTCATGGTTCTGCCCCTTTACGCCAATCTGGAAAAGCACGATCCCGCCCTTCTGGATGCGGCGCAGGACCTTGGCGCGAACGGATGGCAGCGCTTCTGGCGCGTCACTTTTCCGCTTTCCCTTCCCGGAATTTATGCCGGTATCGCTCTCGTGTTCATCCCTGTGCTGGGCATATTCGCCGTTCCCGACATCCTGGGCGGCACGCGGGGCATCATGATCGGGAACCTCATCAAGCAGGAATTCCTCGAGGCAAGGGACTGGCCTTTCGGCAGCGCGCTTTCCATCATGCTGACGATAGGCGCAATGATCATCGTGGGCGGGGCGGCTCTTGTTGCGAGAAGGAGGGGGAGGGGCGATGTCTAAAAAGCTCCTCGCAGCCTCGGGGATCGCAGTTTACGCCTTCCTTTACCTGCCGCTCGTCGTCGTCGTCGCCTATTCGTTCAACAATTCGAAACTCAATGCCGAATGGGTGGGCTTCACCTGGCACTGGTACCAAGTGCTGCTTTCCGACGACACCATGCTGAAAGCGGCCGGCAATTCGCTCCTCATCGCGCTGACTGCGAGCCTCGCATCCACGATGCTCGGGACGATGGCGGGCTATGCCCTGTATCGCTACAAGCTGAAGCTGCTTCCCGTTCTGGTGATGGCCCCGCTCGCCATTCCGGAAATTCTGGTCGGCGTGAGCCTGCTGATATTCTTCGTCGCGATCAACCTGACCCTCGGCCTGCTTTCTATCATGCTTTCCCATATTGCATTTTGCGTCGGATTCGTCGCGATCGTGGTGCGTTCCAGGCTCTCGGGTATGGACGAAAGCCTTCCGGAGGCGGCGAGGGATCTCGGCGCGACCCCGTTCCAGGCATTTCGCCTGGTGACCCTTCCCCTGATTGCGCCCGGCATCATCGCAGGGGCGCTGCTCGCCTTCACGCTTTCCATAGATGATTTCGTGATCACCTTTTTCACCGCAGGGGTGGGCGCTTCCACCCTGCCGCTGCAGATCTATTCGATGATCAAGATCGCCGTCACGCCCGAAGTCAATGCGATTTCCACCCTGCTGATGCTGCTGACCCTTTTCCTCATCGTCGTCGCGTCCAGGCTTTCTCCCGATTCGATCAGGGGAAAATGACATGAACCGCCTGTTTTTCCTGCTCTGCCTTGTCGCGATGCCTGGGTTCGCTGCGGACGAACTGCACCTTTACAACTGGAACAATTACATCGCCCCGGAGACAGTCGACCGTTTCGAGGCCTACTGCAAGTGCAAGGTCATCCAGGACTATTATTCGGACAACGAGGAACTGCTCGCCAAGCTCGCCGCCGGGGCGAAGGGCTACGACATTCTGGTTCCGACGGGAAATGCGCTCGCATCCCTGGTCAGGCAGGGCGCACTGCTTCCGCTCGACAAGAGGCTGATTCCCAACCTGAAAAACATCAACCCGGCCTACCTCAATACCCCTTTCGATCCGGGCAACCGCTATTCGGTCCCTTATGCCTATACCACCACGCTGATCGGCTACAACGTCGAGAAGATGAAACGGCTCGGGCTTCCCACCGACACCTGGGCGGTAATATTCGATCCGAAATACCTGGCCAGGGTGAAAGGGAGGGTCACCGTTCTCGACAGCCAGCGAGAGCTGATGGCTGCTGCATTGAAATATCTCGGCTATTCGGCCAACGATACCGTTGAGGCGCACTGGTATCGGGCCGAGCAGGTCATCCTGAGGGCGAAGCCCTACTGGGCCGCCTTCAATTCATCGAGCTACATCAAGGAACTGACGGTCGGCAATATCTGGCTGGTGCACGGCTACTCGAACGACATGTTCCAGGCGCAGAGCGACGCGAAAGCGGCTAGGCGGAAATTCACCATAGGGTTTTCCATCCCGAAGGAAGGGGCGGTCCTCGCGCTCGACAACATGGTAATCCACAAGTATGCCCCGCGCCCGGATCTCGCCCACAAGTTCATCAACTTCATGCTGGACGGAAAGAATTCATCGGAACTCACCAACATGATCGGTTCGGGCAATCCCAATCTTGCTGCATTGAAGTACATCAACCCGGAAATCGCCTCGAATCCGGCCATTTTTCCCGGGAAGAAAGAACTCGGAAAGCTCGAAATGCTTCAGGATCTGAACATGGAACAGCGCAGGGTATTGAACCGCCTCTGGATCAAGATCAAGATAGAATAGGGATCATTTCCTGATGCGGAGGATCACTCCGGCGCTCTGAAGTGCGATGGTCTCGGTGGCTTGGCCGAGCAGCGCCATGTTCCTGCTCAGAATTTCATTTTTCCGGTCCCTCGGGTCGAACATCAGGTAATCCACGCCCTTGAGCATGGCGAGCTGCGTTTTGGGGTCCCCGGCTGCGGCGGGAAGGGGAAGCACGTCGCATTGGCAGGCAATCATGGTTCTTCCAGGCCACTGGCTCGCGACGAGAACATGTTTTTTGGCATCCGCGTCCGTTTTTGCCTGCTGCGCGATCGTCGAGATCAGTCTGTCTCCCGCTGACATGGGGTCCAGTCGCCTGAGATCGTAATTTGCCCTGTCGTTGACCATGAAAGTGGTGGCGACGATGAAAATGAATGCCATGATTCCGCTGCGCTTTGCCATGAAACCTTCCCCGGGGATCGATTCGTGCACCCGGATGAGGAGCGGGATCCCGGTGAAGAGCAGAAATGCGAGCACCAGCATGGCCCAGGCGGAGTCGGCCGATGTCAGACCGAGCACCACGCCCAGCATCAGGGTTCGTTTCGCGAGATCCTGCCAGAGTTCGCGAAAGGTTCTGAACAGGGTGAAGAGCAGCGCCACGAATACGATTCCTCCCGTCATCCAGCGCAGCGGGGTCATTTCCTCGGACGGGCCGAGTGCGACCATGACAAGGGCCTTGACCGGATTCGCCCACCAGGAAAGATTGCTCCATCCCATGCGGATCAGGAGAACGAAGACGGTGATCGAGAGTATCCCGATGATGTAATGTCTTTGCTGTCTGGAATCGACAGGATGCCTGTACCATTGCCAGAGCAGGGATGCGGGGTAGGCGAGTCCCGCGGGATGAAGGCTGACCGAGAGGGCGACGAGGAAAATCTGGGCGAAATACCATCCGCCCAGGGGGCGGGGGTCTTCCCTGTAGGCCCTGTCCAGCCAGAAGCCGAGGCCGGCTGCAAGCAGGAGGTAGGGGCCCGATCCGATCGAGTCGACCTGGGTGATCGCAAGCGGGGAAACCAGCATCAGTCCGATTGCGATCAGCGCGCTTTCCCGGTCCTGTGTGCGGCTCGCCCAGTCATACAGAAGCAGTGCCGCGCCGGCCAGAATCAGCAGGGTGATGATTTTCGCCGCGGCGATATTGCCCGTCCACATGAGGCCTATGGGAATGAAAAGCAGCGCCCTGAAGTCCGGGGCGCCCAGCACCACGACCGGATGGGCGACGCCGTCGACGATGGACCAGACGAACATCAGCGCCCTTGCCGCATTTTCCTGGAGGCCGTAGGCGTCATAGCGTATGAGGAAGAACAGGATCGCCGCTCCCCAGACCAGAAATACCGAAAGGACCTTGTAACGAAGCGGAATGGTGAGGTTGCACATGGAGAAAAAGACCCGGAAGCCGTAAAGAATTGCGCCTATTCTATCGGCAACCCGGATTCAACGCAAAGCCGAGTCCGATTTGATTGACACCCGGAAGTATCATGTATTATATTTCGCCGAAGTAGGCTGGGTTAGAGGTAGCATTCATAATGACATTCACGGGAGGAAGCCATGCTGTTTGAGACGGATACGACGACGACGCAAGTAGTGACGATGTACATATGTTTCTTTGTATTTTTCTTTGGGTTGGCTGTCTTGTTGTTCAAGAAGAATTCATGAG
>JAJZRP010000029.1:22355-24495 GCA_021802655.1 Pseudomonadota bacterium | reverse complement strand
TTGATGGATGGCTATAATAGCCAGATGAAGATAGCCTCCATATCCCACACGAAGAACCAGTTGAGCGCCCTTATCGACAAGGTGCGCCATGGCGAAACCATCCTCATCATGGACCGCGACCGCCCCGTTGCGCGCCTGGAGCCCGTATTGCCAGAAGATCAGGTGGACGGGCGCCTGATCCAGCTCGAACGGGACGGCATCATCCACCGCGCCCCGAACAGAACGGCTGAACGCATCCTGGAAGAAGCTCCTCCGAAAACATCCTCCAGTTTACTCAAGGCCCTTCTCGCCGAAAGGGAAGAAGGCCGGTGAGATTCTGGGACAGTTCCGCCATCATTCCCCTGCTGGTGGAAGAATCGATGACAAACGCGCTTGTCGATTTGTACAGGGCGGATTCCCTATTGCTGGCATGGTGGGGAACCGGAGTCGAATGCATTTCGGCCCTGGCGAGACTGGAGCGTTCGGGAGGCATTTCACAGGATGCAATGACAGCCGCACTGGGGCGGCTTGGAGAAATTCAGTCCTGCTGGCAGGAAATTCAGCCTCTCGACAGGATCAGGGAAATCGCAGCTCGCCTTTTGCGGGTCCACAATCTCCGCGCCGCGGATTCCCTGCAGCTGGCAGCCGCCGTTGCCGCCAGCAATGACCGTCCGCCTTCCCTCGATTTCGTCTGCCTCGATGACAGACTGGTTCTTGCGGCACGACGCGAAGGATTCAACGTGATTGCCGTCAACCAAACGGATCGGCTCTGACACTGATGCCTCTTCAGTTATATATTCCACTGATTTCTTTCTGCATTTCCATCGCAGCCCTCTTCTTGCTGACGAGGGGGAAGATGGCCGGATTTGCGATCGACGAACCCAACGAAAGATCGCTTCACGAAAAACCCGTCCCGCGCACAGGCGGCGTCGCCATACTGTGCGGCATCATGGGCGGCTGGACCTTTCTCGGCCCGCCCTCGATACCCGTTCTTGTCAGCTTGATCGTCCTCGTCTGCGTCTCCTTCCTCGACGATCTTTACGGCTTGCCGGTTCTTCTCCGCTTCGGCGCGCATTTTCTCGCCGCAGGCATCTTCGCGCTCTTCGACCTGCTGCCCGTGCTCGGCCCCATGGGGGCTTTCGCCGCCGCAATCGCGATCGTCTGGACGATTAACCTGTATAATTTCATGGACGGTTCGGACGGTCTGGCCGGAGGCATGGCGCTTTTCGGATTCGGATTTTACGGCTTCGCAGCGTTCCTTGCCGGAGACGATTATTTCTCGCTGCTCAACATGACAATCGCGATGAGCGCTGGCGCATTTCTATTTTTCAACTTCCACCCCGCCAGGATTTTCATGGGGGATTCGGGCTCCGTTCCCCTGGGGTTCCTCGCGGCCGCCTTCGGCTTGACGGGCTGGAAGAATGGCGACTGGCCATTCTGGTTTCCGCTCGCAATTTTTTCGCCTTTCGTCATGGATGCCACGGCAACGCTGCTGAAGCGGCTCTTCAGGGGAGACAGAATCTGGCAGGCACACAGGGAGCATTACTACCAGAGACTGATCCGAATGGGACTCGGACACGGCAAGCTGGCAATCATCGAATATATCCTGATGCTGGCAATCGGCATTTCCTCCCTGCTTGCCATCCGGCATGCCGGCGGCTGGATCCTGATTGCAGGATGGGGGCTGTTTTTTTTCGCCGCCATGCGCCGCATAGACAGCCGCTGGACTCATTACGCAAAATAACATGCCATTCAGGAACCCCAGAACCCTTCTTGCCGTCTTCCACGATATCGCCGCCATACTGGTCGCCTGGTATGCCGCCTATTCTCTGCGTTTCAACCTGGATGTGCCCGATTTCTATTTCACGCAGATGACCGATTCGCTCGCCGTCGCCGTGCCGATTCAAACCCTGATCTTCTGGAGTTTCGGGCTTTACAGGGGGATATGGAAATACGCCAGCATCCCCGATCTGAAAAAAATCGTGCTCGCAGTGGGCGCCGGAACAGTCACCATCCCCGCCATGATGATCATGTTGCGCTATTCCCTCGGCATCCCCCGTTCGGTTTTCATCCTCTATCCGATCCTGCTGCTGCTGATCATGGGGGGGGACCGCCTTTTGTATCGCGCATGGAAGGAAAAACACCTTCACGGCTTGTCGAA
>JAJZRP010000029.1:0-22255 GCA_021802655.1 Pseudomonadota bacterium | reverse complement strand
GTCCCTCTGATGGAGGACGAAAATGCCTGGGAAGCCGTCAGGAACAATGTTTACGGCACCCATGTCGTCGCACGGGCCGCGCAGGAATCCGGCGTGAATAAATTCGTCCTGGTATCGACCGACAAGGCGGTCAATCCGACCAATGTCATGGGCGCATCGAAGCGCCTCGCAGAGCTCGTCTGCCAGAGCCTGCAGAAGGAAGGCGGTACGCGCTTCGTCATGGTGCGTTTCGGCAACGTGCTGGGCAGCACGGGAAGCGTGATTCCCAAATTCAAGGCGCAGATCGAAAAGGGCGGTCCCGTCACCGTGACCCATCCGGAAATCACCCGCTATTTCATGTCCATACCCGAGGCGGCCCAGCTCGTGCTGCAGGCCGGGCTCATGGGGCAAGGCGGGGAAATATTCGTGCTGGACATGGGAGAGCCCGTCAAAATCGCGGAGTTGGCGCGCGACCTGATCCGGCTTTCCGGGTTCAACGATGGGGACATCGACATCGTCTATACCGGACTGCGCCCCGGAGAAAAACTCTACGAGGAACTCCTCGCCGACGACGAGCAGACCCTTCAAACGCCCCATCCCAAGCTGCGCATCGCCAAGGCGAGGCGGGAGAACGAGGCATGGCTATCGAACCTCCTTGCCTGGCTTTCGGAAACCGGAACGAGAAGCGACGACGAAGTCCGGCAGGAACTCGTCCGCCGGGTGCCCGAATACAAACCGTCCAGGCGCTGAACCATGCCCCCCGTTTCGAAATCGGCCGACACTGCAGCAAAATGGACGGCCATCGCCATCGGCTTTTCCGTCCCGATATCGGTCGCGCTCGACAATGCCCTGATGCTTCTCGTTCCCGTTCTCTGGCTGATGAGCGGCCATTTCAGGGAAAAATACGCAATCGTCAGAAACAGCAAAACCGCCCTCGCAGCGCTTGCCCTGATCGGGCTACTGGCTGTCGGCATGCTTTACGGCAACGCCTCCTTTCCTGACGCGCTGAACACCTTCGGGAAATACATCGACCTTCTGTTCGTGCCCGTCTTCATCACGCTGTTCAGGGATCAAAAAGCAAGAAATCATGCCCTCTCCGCATTCGTTTTCTCCATGCTGCTGACTCTAATCCTCTCCTATCTGCTGAAATTCGGGATAGTGCGCCAGAATTCCATACTGCGCGGATTTTCGGACAACCCCTACGTATTCAAGCTGCACATCACCCAGAATTTCTTCATGTCCTACGCCGCCCTGATCCTGGCGACATGGGCTTTTAACGAAAAAGACCCGAAGACGCGCATCCTTTCCGGAATCCTTGCCATTCTCGCATCATTCGACGTGCTCTTCATGGTGCAGGGCAGGATAGGCTACGTCGTCCTGGCCCTGCTGCTCCCTTATCTCTTCGTCCGCAGATTCGGGGCGAAGGGCGTTGCCATCGGCATGCTCGCGGTGATCCTGCTGGGCGCCGCGGCCTATTTGGGCTCGAAGGAATTCCACCAGCGGATCGACATCGCGGTTTCCGAATTCTCCCGCTGGCATCCCGGACAGGCATCGCAGCAATCCAGCTCCATAGGGGAGAGGATGGAATACTACACCAACACGCTGAAAATCATCCGCAAACATCCTTTCTTCGGGGTGGGTACCGGCGGATTCGATAAAGCCTATGCCTCCCGGGTTGCCAATACTTCGATGCTCCCGACCCACAATCCGCACAACGAATACCTGCTGATCGCATCCCAGCTGGGACTGCCGGGCCTCATGCTGCTGCTGTCGCTTTTTTACATCCAGTGGCGGGAAGCAGGCACGCTCCCGGTTCGGGACCAATACCTGGCGCACGGGCTGGTACTGGCCATGATGTCGGGCTGCCTGTTCAATTCCTTCCTGCTCGACCATGCCGAAGGGCTGTTCTTCGCCTTCATGACCGGCGTGCTTTTTTCAGGAAAGGAGCAAGCTTGAGCCTCTCCGTCATCGTCATCACGAAAAACGAAGCGCATGCCATAGGAAAATGCCTGGAATCCGTCTCATGGGCAGACGAGATAATCGTCCTCGACTCGGGAAGCACGGACGGAACAGCGAAAATATGCGAATCCCTGGGCGCGAAAGTCCATGTGACGGACTGGCCCGGCTTCGGCCCGCAGAAGAACCGCGCGCTCGACCTGGCCACGGGGGAATGGGTATTGTCGCTGGATGCGGACGAAGCGGTGACCGCCGAATTGAAGGCTGAAATCCTGGAAGCCGTCTCGAAGGGAGATGCCGACGCCTACAGTTTCCCGCGCTCTTCCAGCTACTGCGGAAGATTCATGCGGCACGGCGGCTGGTGGCCGGACCGCGTCACCCGCCTTTTCAGGCGAGGCAGGGCGCGCTTCAGCGAAGACCTCGTCCACGAAAGGCTGATCGTGGACGGCAGAACGGCAGAACTCGCTGCTCCGCTCACCCACATCGCATTCTCCGATCTGGAAGAGGTGCTGCAGAAGGTCGACCGCTATTCGACTGCAGGGGCCATGATGATGGCGAAAAGAGGCAAAAAGGCTTCGCTTGGGGCGGCGATCCTGCACGGCTTCTGGTCCTTCTTCAGAACCTATTTCCTCAAGGCGGGATTCCTCGACGGAGCAGAGGGATTCATGCTCGCGGTATCCAACGCCGAAGGCGCCTATTACCGCTATCTCAAGCTCATGCTGCTGGACCGCAAATGACCAAGATCGCGGTGATAATCACCACCTACAACAGGCCGGACGCCCTTGCCGCGGTTCTCGATGGCTATCTCGCCCAGAGCGACGCAAATTTCGAACTATTCGTCGCCGACGACGGATCGACTTCGGACACGGGGCGACTCGTCGAAACCTACCGGGCAAGATCGCCATTTTCCATCAGGCATGTCTGGCAGGAGGACAGGGGATTCAGGGCGTCCGGAATCAGGAACAGGGCCATCGCCACGACGGACGCGCCCTACCTGATATTCACCGACGGCGACTGCATTCCCTCCGCAAACTTCGTGGCGAACCATCGGACGCTCCTCGAACCGGGCTATTTTCTTTCCGGCAACAGGATGCTTCTTTCCGGAGCGTTCACCCGGCAAATCCTCGAAGAAAAAATTCCTGTCCACGAATGGGGCTTGCTTGAATGGATCGGAGCGAGACTTTCAGGAAAAGTGAACAGGATTCTCCCCCTTTTGAATTTGCCCGACTGCTGCCGCAAGGCTTCCCCTGAAAAATGGGAAGGCGTGAAAACCTGCAATTTCTCGGCCTGGCGGGACGATCTTCTGGAAATCAACGGATTCGACGAGTCCTACACGGGATGGGGACTGGAAGATTCGGATCTCGTGATCCGCCTGATCCGCTCCGGAATCCGCCACAAGAGCGCAAGATTTTCCTGCCCGGTATTCCATCTCTGGCACAGGGAAAACGACAGAAGCCGTCTGGAAGAAAATCGGCAGAGGTTGGAGCTGATCCTGCAGTCGACGCATGTGCGCGCCTCGCTCGGACTGGATCAAGCCCTGTGAAGGCGCCTGAAAAAATTCTCCTGGTGGTGACCCGGCGCATAGGCGACGTGCTGCTCGCGACCCCTTTGATGCGCTCGCTGCATCGCGCCTGGCCAGACGCGAAAATCGACGTTCTGGTCTTCGCAGGAACGGAAGGCGTTCTTGCAGGAAACCCCGACATCCGCCATGTCCTTCCCGTAAAACACCGCCTCCCTTTCAGGGAACACCTGCGTTTCCTGGCAAGTCTCTGGCGCAAATACGATCTCGCCCTGTCTGCATTCCCTGGGGACCGCCCCACCCTTTATGCCTGCATTGCAGGCAAATACCGCGTCGGCATGATCCCGGAAGAAGGCGGACAGCAATGGAAGAAATGGCTGCTTTCCAGGTGGATTCCCTTCGACAACACGGAAACGCACACCGTCCTGATGAATCTCGGGCTCGCGAAGCTTCTGGGCATCGCGCCCTGCTTCGAGGTGGCGGCTGCCTGGAAGCGTGAGGACGAGAAGCGGGTTCTTGACGCGCTGCCGTTCGATCCGGATACCCGGCCCTATGCCGTGCTCCATGTTTACCCGATGTACGCCTACAAGATGTGGCAGCGAGAAGCATGGGCCGAACTTGCCGGGTGGCTGGAAAAAAGGGGATTGCGCATCGTGCTGACCGGCGGAGCCGGTCCCGAAGAGCAGGCCTATATTCAGGATTTGCTTGCTCTCTTTCCGGAAGATGCCGTGGATGTGTCCGGAAAGCTGAATCTGGGCGGGGTTGCGTACCTCCTGAGCCGCGCAAGCGCCTATGTCGGGCCGGATACCGCCGTCACCCATATGGCCGCGTCCCTGGGCATTCCCACCGTGGCATTGTTCGGCCCGTCGAATCCGGTGAAATGGGGACCCTGGCCGAAAGGATATCTTCTGGACAAAAATCCCTACCGGATGAAAGGTACTCAGCGGGTGAACAACGTGGTTCTGCTGCAGGGTCGAGGCGAGTGCGTTCCCTGCATGGAAGAAGGCTGCGACAGGAATATTTCGAGTTCGAGCGCATGCCTGCAGAACCTGCCTGCGGCGAGCGCCATTGCCGCCCTGGAGGAGATATTGAAATGAAACTGGAGCAATTTTTCGCCCCCTGCCCGAGAGGGCTTGAAGCCGCTCTCTGCGAAGAACTTCTTGAGATCGGCGCCTCAGGCGTCACCCCTCTGGACGGCGGCGCGAGCTTTGAGGGAAGCTGGGAGACCGCCTACAAGGCCAACCTGGAGAGCCGGATCGCGAGCCGCATCCTGTGGAAAATCCTGGACACAGGCTACAAAAACGAGGACGAAATTTACCAGGCGACCGCTTCCCTGCCATGGGAGAGCTGGTTTTCCCCCGACCATACCATCAAGGTCGCCCTGACCGCGACGAAAAGCCCGTTGCGAAGCCTCGATTTCGCCACCCTCAGGATCAAGGACGGCCTTTGCGACAGGTTCAGGCAGAAGGAAGGACGGCGCCCCGGCGTGGACACCGTGAACCCGGACATGCGCATCCATGCCCACCTGAGCTCGCACAATTTCTCCCTCTATATCGACACTTCGGGGGAAGCCCTCTTCAAGCGCGGACTGCGGCATTTCTCGGTGGAAGCGCCCCTGAAGGAGAACCTCGCAGCGGGCATATTGCGGCTTTCCGGATGGAAGCCCGGAATTCCCCTGCTGGACCCGATGTGCGGCAGCGGCACCTTTCTCCTGGAGGCCGCCCAGATGTCGCTCGAAATTTCCCCGGGATCGAAGCGGCGTTTCGCTTTCGAGAAGCTGGCCGATTTCGACGGGAAAACATGGGAAGCGCTTTGCAGGGAAAGCCTCGAAAGACGGAAGCCGGCCGAACCGCTTCCGATATACGGCAGCGACATTTCGGGAAGGGCGCTCGAAACCGCCCGGAAGAACCTGGGGGAAGCGGGGCTCGACAATGCGGTCGAACTCAAGCAGGCCAATTTCCTCGAATTGCCCGTCCCGGCGGAGAAGGGGATCATCGTCACGAACCCTCCCTACGGGGTGAGGATAGGCGAGCAGGAGGAACTCGCGACGCTCTATCCCTTGATCGGGGACACCCTCAAGAAAAAGTATGCGGGATGGAATGCCTGGTTCTTCACTGCGGACATGCGCCTGCCTAAGCTGATCAGGCTCGGCGTCTCGCGCAGAATCCCCCTCTACAACGGCGCGCTGGAATGCCGGCTTTTCGAATACAAAATGGTCGAGGGGGGAATGCGCAAGGTAGGGAAGCCCTGAACAAGTCCCGCGTGGCCGTGACCTAGGTAATCTTGAGGTGGTCGATCCCCGACATCAGGTCGCGATCCTTCGATTCAGATCCGTGGAGCTTGATCTGCAGGCGCAGATCGTTGACCGAATCGGCATTCCTGAGCGCGTCCTCGTAGCTGATGCTCCCGTTTTCGTAAAGATCGAACAGCGCCTGGTCGAAGGTCTGCATGCCGGCCTCCTTCGATTTCGCCATGATCTCCTTGATCTCGTGGACATCGCCCTTGAATATCAGGTCCGAGATGAGCGGCGAATTGAGCATGATCTCGATCGCGGCCACCCTCCCCTTGCCTTCCTTTTTGGGAATCAGCCTCTGGGCGACGAGCGCCCTGAGGTTCAGCGAAAGATCCATGAGAAGCTGGGCCCTGCGCTCCTCCGGGAAGAAATTGATGATGCGGTCGAGCGCCTGGTTCGAGCTGTTGGCGTGCAGGGTTCCCATGCAAAGATGGCCCGTTTCGGCGAATGCGATGGCATGATCCATCGTTTCCCTGTCCCTGATTTCGCCGATCAGGATGACGTCCGGCGCCTGCCGCAAGGTGTTCTTGAGCGCGGCTTCCCACGACTCGGTATCCACCCCGACTTCGCGCTGGGTCACGATGCATTTCCTGTGTTCGTGCACGAACTCGACGGGGTCCTCGATCGTGATGATATGCCCCTGGCTGTTCTCGTTGCGATAGCCGATCATGGCGGCCAGGGACGTGGATTTCCCCGATCCCGTGCCGCCCACGAAAATCACCAGTCCCCGCTTGCTCATGGTCACTTCCTTCAACACCTGCGGAAGATTGAGATCGTCGAATTTGGGTATCTGGGTATTGATCACGCGCAGGACGAGCCCGACCTGCTGCTGCTGAACGAAGGCGTTGACGCGGAACCGCCCTATGCCCGGAGGACTGATCGCGAAATTGACTTCCCTGGTCGATTCGAACTCCATGGCCTGCTTGTCGTTCATGATGCTGCGGGCGAGTTCCTTGGTATGCTGCGCAGTCAATACCTGAGAGGAAACGGGCGTCAGCTTCCCGTCTATCTTCATGGCGGGAGGAAAACCCGCGGTCACGAAAAGATCCGAGGCATTCCTGCTCAGCATCAGCCTGAGCAGATCGTGAATGAACTTGTTGGTGGTCTGGTCTCTATTATCCATTTCAGGCCGGGAACATGTCCTTGTTGACGGCTTTTGTTCTCGCCTCGGCGGAGCTGACGACATTGCGCCTGACGAGATCCGTGAGATTCTGGTCCAGCGTCTGCATGCCGACGCTCTGGCCCGTCTGGATCGTGGAATACATTTGCGCGACCTTGTTCTCCCTGATCAGGTTCCTGATCGCGGGCGTCCCGATCATGATCTCGTGCGCGGCGACGCGCCCTTCCCCGTCCTTCTTTTTCAGGAGGGTCTGGGAAATGACGGCGCGCAGGCTCTCGGACAGCATGGAACGCACCATCTCCTTTTCCGCAGCCGGAAAAACGTCGATCACCCGGTCTATCGTTTTCGCAGCGGAACTGGTGTGCAGCGTGCCGAAAACGAGATGCCCCGTTTCGGCGGCGGTCATCGCCAGCCTGATGGTTTCGAGATCCCTGAGCTCGCCGACCAGGATGATGTCCGGATCTTCCCGGAGGGCGGAGCGCAGCGCATTGGCGAAGCTCAGGGTATGGGGCCCGACCTCTCTCTGGTTGACCAGGCATTTCTTGCTTTCATGCACGAATTCGATCGGATCTTCGACCGTCAGGATATGCCCGTATTCGTTCTCGTTGATATGGTCGATCATCGCAGCCAGCGTGGTCGATTTCCCCGAGCCGGTCGGCCCTGTCACCAGAACGACGCCCCTGGGCTGGTTCGCTATTTCCTTGAATATGGCCGGCGCATTCAATTGCTCCAGAGTCAGCACCTTCGAAGGAATGGTCCGCATCACGGCTGCCGCCCCGCGATTCTGCACGAAAGCGTTCACCCTGAAGCGCGCAAGCCCGGGAAGCTCGAAAGAGAAATCGCACTCGAGGTTTTCCTCGTAAAATTTCCTCTGGGAATCGTTCATGACATCGTAGACCATGCCGTGCACATCCTTCTGTTCCAGGGGAGGCAGATTGATGCGCCGGATGTCCCCGCTCACGCGAATCATGGGTGGAAGTCCCGCCGAAAGATGCAAATCCGAGGCTTTGCTCTTGACGACGAATGCCAGAAGTTCCGAAATATCCATTATAATTTCCAGGTATTGATGGGGCGTCCCGGTTTCCTGTCGGAACCTTTTGCAAATTATGGCAACAATCGCATCCGGCTTGCAAGCTGTCAAGCTTCGTATAAACAAAGCCGCGAAGACTCCTGTCGCATTGCTGGCGGTCAGCAAGACCTGGCCCGCGCAGGCGATCAGGGAAGCCCATGCTGCAGGGCAGAAGGCTTTCGGGGAAAGCTATGTTCAGGAAGCGCTCGGCAAGATGCAGGAACTTTCCGGTCTCGACCTGGAATGGCATTTCATCGGCCCGGTGCAAGGCAACAAGGCCAAAGCCATCGCCGAGCATTTCGACTGGGTGCACAGCATCGACCGGGAAAAAATCGCATTGAAGCTCTCGGAGGCGAGGCCCGGAAACCTGCCGCCGCTGCAGGTCTGCATCCAGGTGAACATCAGCGGGGAAGCCTCGAAGAGCGGGGTGCCGCCCGATGAAGTGCCGCATCTTGCGCAATTCGTCAGCGGCCTGCCCAAACTCAGGCTCAGGGGATTGATGGCGATCCCCGAGCCGACGCGGGATGAGAGGCTTCGAAGGGCGCGCTTCGCCGAACTCAGGCAACTGAAAGGGCGGCTTTGCGAGAGCGGATTCGACCTGGATACCCTTTCCATGGGCATGTCGGAAGATCTGGAAAGCGCGATTCTGGAGGGCGCGACGATGGTGAGGGTGGGCTCGGCAATTTTCGGAACCAGGAACAAAAAATGAAGATAGCATTCGTAGGCGGCGGAAACATGGGCAGCGCGCTCATTGCAGGACTCCTGAAGAACGGCGCATCCTGCAGCGACATTGCAGTCATCGATCCCGATCCCGAAAAAAGGGCGCGCATGGAAAAGGAATTCCAGGTTCAGACCTTCGGGGAAATGAATCCCGAGTCCGTCGACTGCGATGCGATCCTGCTCGCAGTCAAGCCCCAGCAGCTTTTCAATGTGGCGTCCAGTCTTGCAGGAATGATGAAATCCCAGCTCGTCATATCGATCGCGGCGGGCATAACGGCTCCCGACCTCTCCAAATGGCTGGGTAATTACCCGCGGATCGTGCGCGTCATGCCGAACACCCCGGCCCGGGTGATGAAGGGCGTCTCCGCCCTTTATGCCCTGCCCGAGGTCGATGCGTCGGGGAAGGCGGCTGCGGAAGCCGTACTTTCCTCGGTGGGCTCGACGATCTGGCTGGCAGACGAAAATAAAATGGATGCATTCACGGCGCTTTGCGGAAGCGGGCCCGCCTATGTGTTCTATTTCCTGGAAGCCATGATGGAGTCCGCTTCCGGAATGGGATTCGACCCGAAGAGCGCGAAAAAAATGGTTCTCGATACCTTCTCCGGATCGATCGCCCTCGCCTCCGAAAGCACGGACGAGCCGAGAATCCTGCGCGAAAAGGTCACCTCCCCCGGCGGGACGACCGAGCGCGCCATCCTGGAAATGGAAAGAAATGCCGTGAAGCATCATATAATCGAGGCGATCCATGCCGCAAAGGACAGATCCGTCGAACTGGGGATCGAACTCGGGAAAGCGCCATGCTGAACCAGGGCATGCTGTTTCTGCTGGACACCGTATTCGGGCTCTTCATCGTCGCCCTGCTGCTGCGCTTCTATCTGCAGCTGATGCGCGCGCCCTACGGCAATCCGCTCTCTCCCTTCCTGATCGCGCTCACCGATTTCCTGGTGCGCCCCGCAAGACGCATCATTCCCGGACTCTGGGGCCTCGATCTCGCCACATTGCTGCTCGCCTGGGTGATCGAATTTTTCGTCCTGGCCGCGACCCTCTGGCTCAACGGCATGGCGCCCCACCCCTATACGCCCTCCACCTTTCTCGTTCTGCTCCTGCTTTCCGCAACGGGGCTTTTGAAGCAGAGCATCCACATCTTCATGCTCGTCCTGATCATCCAGGCGGTCTTGAGCTGGGTGAATCCCTACACGCCCCTCTCCGGGGTATTGAACAGCCTTTCCAGCCCTTTTTTGACCTTCTTCCGGAGAAGGCTTCCGCCCGTGGGCAATGTGGATCTTTCCCCCCTCTTCGTCCTGATCCTTTTCCAGCTGGTGCTGACGATTCCGCTGGCCTGGGTGGAGTCGATCCTTTACGGCATGCTCTGATGTGGTTCAGACAGGAGGGGGAAATCCTGACATTGACCCTGCATGTCCAGCCCGGCGCGAAAAAAACGGAAATCGCAGGACTTCACGGAGATGCCCTCAAGATCAGGCTCGCCGCCCCGCCTGTCGAAGGAAAAGCGAATGCGGCGCTGCTCGCCTGTCTTGCGGAAAAATTCGGGGTTCCCATGCGCAATGTGGTCCTGAAGCAGGGTGAGAGTTCGAGAAGAAAAGTGGTTTCCATATCCGGCCCGACAATTCATCCGGATTCGCTGCTTCGCTGATCCCGGCAAACGCAGGGCCAGGGCACGATCTGCCCAATGGCAGGGTTTCCGAATGGGAAGTATTGCGAAGCCGGCTTCTCGGATGCTGAAAAATGATTGACGAGAATCAGACCAAAGTGACACAGTTACGGCAGAACAGCTTTTCGGGCCTGTCGCATATTCACCGTACGAATCGAACCGACTGGCGCAACGTGTTCTTCCAGAATTGAACTGGATCAAGGGGAAATCAAATGAACGACCAATCCGGAAAATCGAAAAGACCGGATAACCGCCTGCTGCGCAAGGAGATCGTCCGGAGCGTCGACATCACCCGTTATGCCGTCAAGAACGGAAAGCCGGACAAAAGCAGGCCCGTTCTGATGACCGGACGCGATATGGCCTTTGTCGAGAAAGGCGTCTCGAACTGGAAATTCGACATTTCCAAACCCCAGGGCATCACCCCTTCAAGGGAAAAGCCGCCGATGGTCTCGGTTCCTGCAAACTGGTATACCGCACAGGAAGCGCTTGAGAACGGGATAGCAGTAGTGAGCGGCGGCAGCTCCAATGTCTTCGGAACCATGGGCGCGCTGCTGGTTCCCGATCAATTCGAAATTCCAACCGTAACCGCAACGAAGGAGAATGTCAGATATTACGGGCTGAAGCTGATCGAGAATGGCGATAATTTCAGCGCCACCTCCGACAAGTACCAGGTTGCGCTGATGCAATATGACTATACGCCGCATTACAAAAAAGAATTCCTGATGAAGAAGCATGGCGGAGGCGGCATTTTCGTCGAAACCCACGACTTTCCCCACATCCATATACCCACCTCCAGGGAATGCGGCGGCTATATCGTGATCGGGAAAAGAACCTCTTCCAGGTTCCACTTTACGGCTTTCCGCATCCCATACAAGCACGCGCTTTATACGCCATCGAACACCATCCACGGCGACGGAACGCTGGTTGGCGTATATGCGCTCACGGTAGCCGACCCCGCGCTGGCCAAGGCCGACACCGTCCTGATCTACAACCAGAACACCTTGAAAATGGCCACCGGGGTCGTCCCGGACTGGAAACCCGGGCCTCTATAACCTTATTATCGGGGAAAAAGCATGAATGACACCGAAAAAAACAACATGAATGAACCGGTTGCCGACGAAGACGGAAAATACAAGACCCTGCTGGAATCCACGAAAGCCATTCCGTGGAAAATAGACTGGGAAACCAAGCAATTCAGTTATATCGGCCCGCAGATCGAGGGATTGCTCGGCTGGCCGCAGCATAGCTGGCTGAATGCGAACGACTGGATTGAAAGGATACATCCCGAAGACCGGGAGGGAACAGTGAATTTCTGCATTTCCCAGTCTATGGACGGAGTCGACCACGAAGCGGACTATCGTGCGCTAAAAGCGGATGGAAGTTTTGTCTGGATACGCGACGTGGTTCATGTCATCCGCAAAAACGGAGTAACGACGGAACTCATCGGATTCATGTTCGACATCTCCGAACGCAAGAAAATGGAGGAAGAGCTGCTCTCCCTCAACAGGAAGCTGGAGGCGCTGTCGCTACAGGACGGCCTGACCGGGGTGGCGAACCGCAGGCTGTTCGACCAGACCTTGAAAGCCGAATGGTTCCGCGCCTTGCGCGGCAATCAGCCGATCTCGCTGATCGTGCTCGACATCGACCATTTCAAGCAATACAACGACCGCTATGGGCACATCAAGGGAGACGAATGCCTGATCCAGATAGCGGATGCCTTGAACAAAATTCCTTTGCGCTCGACAGACCTGTTTGCCAGATATGGCGGCGAGGAATTCGTTTTGCTGCTTCCAGGAGCGGCTCGCGAGTCCGCGATCGAAATCGCCGAAAAGTGCCGCAACACGGTTCTCAATCTGAGAATTCCGCATGAGGCATCCAGTACCGCCGATGTTGTCACCATCAGCGTAGGGGTCAATTCGGTCATACCCGCATCCGGCGACGAACCTCCCTCGCTCTTTTCCGGTGCAGACAAGATGCTGTACCAGGCGAAAGAATGCGGACGCAACCGCGTTGCATCCCATCAATGACCGCGGCAATTCCTACATCAGCACCACATCGTACTGTTCCTGACTGTAGACGTTCTCGACCTGGAGCGAGATCGGCTTGCCGATGAAGTCCGCGAGCTGGGCGAGACTCTGGGATTCCTCGTCGAGGAAGAGATCGACGACCTTCTGGGAAGCGAGTATCCGGTATTCCCTGGCCTCGAACTGGCGCGCTTCCCGCAGCAGATCGCGCAGTATCTCGTAGCCTACGGTCTGCGCCGTCTTGATCTCTCCCCGCCCCTGGCAGGTCGGACAGGTTTCGCACAGCACATGGGCAAGGCTCTCCCTGGTGCGCTTTCTCGTCATCTCGACGAGGCCCAGGGCCGTCATTTCGCTCAGGGTCATGCGGGTATGGTCGCGCGACAATGCCTTCCTGAATTCGTTCAGCACCGCGTCCCGATGCTCGGCATTGTCCATGTCGATGAAATCGACGATGATGATTCCGCCGAGGTTTCTGAGGCGCAATTGCCTCGCGATCACGATCGCGGCTTCGAGATTGGTCTTGAATATCGTGTCGTCGAAGTTCCTGTGTCCGACGAATCCGCCGGTGTTCACGTCCACCGTGGTGAGCGCCTCGGTCTGGTCGATGATGAGGTATCCACCGGACTTCAGTTCGACCCGTCTGGCAAGCGCCCGCTGGATTTCCTCCTCGACCCCGTAAAGGTCGAAAAGCGGCCTCTCTCCCGAATAATGCTCTATCCTGTCGCTGACGTTCCGGATATAGCTTGAAGCAAAGGATTGCAGTTTCTGGAAAGTCTCCCTCGAATCGACCCTGATCCGCCCGATGTCGTCGTTGACGAAGTCGCGCAGTACCCTGAAACTCAGGTTGAGATCCTGGTAAAGCAGGGAAGGCGCTGCGGCTGTACCCGATTTTTCCTGGATGTCCGCCCATATTTTCTTCAGGTAGGCGATGTCGGAAAGAAAATTTTCGTCTGCCGCCCCTTCCGCCAGGGTACGGATGATATAGCCGCCCTTCTCGTCGGGAGGAATCAATTTCTGCACCTTCTCCCTGAGTATTTCGCGGTCGGATTCGCTCTCTATCCTCAGCGATACGCCGATATAGGCTTCCTGCGGCATGAAAACGACCAGCCTTCCGGCGATGCTGATCTGGGTGGAAATCCTCGCCCCCTTGGTGCCTATCATGTCCTTGATCACCTGGACGAGAACATTCTGCCCCTCGAAAAGAATCTTCTCTATGGGTTTGGCATCCCCGTTCTGCTTCTGTCCCCAGATGTCGTCGACATGCAGGAAAGCCGCGCGCTCCAGACCGATATCGACGAATGCCGACTGCATTCCGGGCAGCACCCGGCTCACCTTCCCCAGATAAATGTTGCCGACAAGCCCGATGCTCGATGCGCGCTCGATATGCAGCTCCTGGACCACCCCTTCCTCGATCACTGCAACGCGCGTTTCCTGGGGAGTGACGTTGATCAGGATTTCGTCAGTCATACCCGATCCTCCTGAGCACCTGCCCCGTTTCGAAAAGCGGCAATCCCATCACGCCGGAATAGCTGCCTTCTATTCTTTCTATGAAGCGCGCGGCCTTTCCCTGAATCGCATAGCCGCCCGCCTTGTCCATCGATTCACCCGCCGCGATGTAGTCGAGGATTTCCCGGTCGAGCAATTCGCTGAATCTGACCTTCGTCCTGGAAACTTCGACTTCCATTTTTTCCTCGAAAGTGCAGGCCACTGCCGTGAGCACCTCGTGCTCCCGTCCCGAAAGGCTCCTCAGGATCGTGGAGGCTTCATGCAAATTTTTCGGTTTGCCCATGATTTTCCCGTCCAGGGAAACCGCGGTATCTGCCGCAAGGACCGGATGAAAGGGAAGCCGCCTCTCGCCCATGCACCGCCATCCCGCAATGGCCTTGGCCATCGCGATCCGTTCCACATAGTCCTCTGCAGATTCGCCGGAAATCGGCGTCTCGTCGACATCCAATCCCCTGTCCGGGCCGGAGCGCAGCAGCAGTGTCTGGAAATGGATGCCGATCTGCCGCAAGAGCTCGCGGCGCCTCGGGCTTGCAGAAACAAGGTAAACGATCATCTCAGCCTTCCCTGTGATAGGGGTGATGGTTGATGACGGAAACCGCCCTGTAGAGTTGCTCGGCGAGCATCACGCGAACAAGGGCGTGGGGCAGGGTCATCCTGGACAGGGAAAGCACCCTGTCCGCCTTTCCCCTCAAATCCGGGCTGATGCCGTCGGCGCCTCCGATCACGAAAGCGACATCCTTTCCATCCTTCATCCAGTGCTCGATCAACCCGGCAAGATCCACCGTCGTGAGCTGCTCGCCTTTCTCGTCCAGCACCACCATGAAACTGTTCTGCGGCATCGCTGCCGCAATCCTGGAAGCCTCCATCTGCCGGATGCGGGCCACGCTCTTGCCCGAATCCCGCTTCTCGGGCTTGATCTCCCGCAGTTCGATCCTCGCTTCCCGCGGCATCCTTTTCTCGTATTCGCCGAAGCCGGAACAAATCCATTCGGGCATTTTGTTGCCCACGGCCAGAATATGGAGCTTCATTCAGCCGGTCTTGGCGTGGGCGACATGCCCCCACAATCCTTCCAGATTGTAATACTGCCTGATCGCAGGCTGCATGATGTGAACCACCACGTCTCCCAGATCGACGAGCACCCATTCCCCGGTTTCGAGCCCTTCGATGCCGAATACGGTCTGTCCGGATTCCTTCATTTTTTCCTGTACATGGTTGGCGAGCGCCCTGGTCTGCCTGGTCGAATTGGCGCTCGCCATCACCATCCATTCGAAAAGCGGGGACATCCCGGATACGTCCAGCACCTCGATGTCTTCCGCCTTGATGTCCTCCAGGGCGGAAACGACAGCATCCACTTTTTCCCTAGACCGCATGTTTCTCCCGATAAAGCCCGTGGTTCCGAATATAATCGAGGACGCCCTCCGGAAGCAAATAGCGCGCGCTCGCACCCTTCGCAAGGCATTCCCTGATCATCGAAGCCGAAATGTCCAGGAGGGTGATGTCTATCGTCACGATCCTGCCGCAGGAGAAATGGCGCAATGCGGCGGGGTCCCGCTCCGATCTTGCTGCATATTCCTCCGCCAGCACACCGGTGATGGCCGAATGGATATCGAACCCCGGCCTTTGCGCGACAAGGATATGGGCAAGGTCGAAGAGTTCGCGCCACCTGTGCCAGGCAGGGAATCCGAGAAAGGCATCCGCTCCGACCATGAGGCAGAGCGGTTTGCCGGGACCCAATTCCGCTCTCAATTCGAGCAACGTTTCCACTGAATAGCAGGGGGAAGTCTTGAGCACTTCCCGTTCGTCGGGAATGAAAAGCGGATTCCCGGCGGTGGCGATTTTCGCCATTTCCATCCTGTGGGAAGCCTCGCAATGCGGCGGGTTCCTGTGCGGTGGAATCCCTGCAGGGATGATCCTGACGGATTCGAGGCCGCAATATTCCGCGACCTCCTGAGCCATGCGAAGATGCCCGAAATGCACGGGATCGAAAGTACCTCCGAAAACGCCGACCGGATTCAAGCCGCTTTTCACCGGATCACAAGGCCAGCCTGCGAATGTCGGAAAGCAGGGAACCCAGGTGAACGATGAATTTCGCTCCCATCGCGCCGTCTATGACTCTGTGGTCGTAGGAAAGGGAAAGCGGCAGCATCAGGCGCGGGACGAAATTGCCATCCCTGAAGACGGGTTTCATGACGGCCTTGGACACTCCGAGTATCGCGACTTCCGGCGCATTGATGATGGGGGTGAAATAGCTTCCGCCGATCCCGCCCAGGCTCGATATCGAGAAACATCCGCCCTGCATGTCGGCAAATGAAAGCTTGCCCTCCCTCGCCCTGGCGCTCAATTGACCGAGTTCGGAAGCGAGCTGAAAAACGCTTTTCGTATCGGCATCGCGGACCACCGGAACCACCAGCCCGTCCGGAGTGTCGACCGCCATGCCGATGTGGCAATACCGCTTCAGAATCAGCGTATCTCCCGAAAGGGAGGCATTGAACGTGGGAAATTGTTTCAAGGCGACCGCGCAGGCTTTCATCAGGAAAGCGGGCAGGGTGAGCCTGACTCCCTGCTTCTGCGCCTCTTCCAGCATGGATTTGCGGAAAGCTTCGAGTTCGGTGATGTCGATCTCGTCGTGCTGGGTCACATGCGGGATGGCCGTCCAGTTCCTGGAAAGATTGGCGCCGGAAAGCTTCTGTATCCTGGAAAGCGGCTTCTCCTCGACCGGGCCGAATTTCGAAAAATCGACCGCAGGGATCTGGGGTGCGGCAGGTGCCGAAACGCCCGAAGACAGCGCTGCCTTGATGAAGGATTGCACGTCCTCCTTGAGAATGCGCCCCTTGGGTCCGCTGCCCTTGACCCTGGCAAGGTCGGCGCCCAGTTCCCGCGCAAAGCGCCTCACCGATGGACTCGCGTGCGTCCCGGAAAAGGACCGGACTTCCGTTTCCACCGTCTCGGGCGCCTCGATTTTCGCCGCAGCCTGCTTCGGGGGCCCGGCAGCCGGAACCGAAGGTTCAGCTTTCGGCTTCGTTTCAGCCACGGGTTCGGCCTTCTGCTTCGCTTCGGCTTCGAGCATCAGGATGAGCGCCCCTTCGGACACTGCATCCCCGACCTTCACCGCAACCGATTTCACGATTCCTGCAAAAGGAGAGGGCACTTCCATCGCCGCTTTCGCCGTCTCCAGGGTGATGAGCGGGGAATCGATCTTGATTCTGTCGCCCTCGGCCACATGCAGTTCGATGATGGGCACATCCTTGAAATCGCCGATGTCCGGCACTTTCACTTCCACTGTTTGACTCATGATGATGTCTTCTCTCAAACCGTCTCTGGATTCGGTTTCTCTGGATCGATTCCGTATTTCCTGATCGCGGCAGCGACCTGCTCGGGCGGGATGCTGCCTTCGTCAGCCAAGGCCTTGAGGGCGGCAACCGCCACATGGTAGCGGTCCACCTCGAAGAAACTGCGCAGCTTCTGGCGCGTATCGGAGCGACCGAAACCGTCCGTTCCCAGAACCCTGTAGGTCTTGGGCAGGAAGGCACGGATCTGGTCGGCATGGAGCTTCATGTAATCGGTCGAGGCGATGACCGGCCCCGTCCTGTTCCTGAGGCAGGATTCGACATGGCTGATCCGCGGCGCCTCCTCCGGGTGCAGGGTGTTCCAGCGCTGGCATTCCAGCCCTTCGCGGCGCAGCTGGGTGAAGCTCGTCACGCTCCAGACATCGGCGTTCACGCCGAAATCCGCCTGCAGCAGTTCGCCAGCCGCGATCACTTCGCGCAATATCGTGCCGCTCCCCAGAAGCTGCACCTTCGGCGCCTTGGCCTTTTTCCCGGCCTTCGCTTCGGAAAGCAGATACATTCCCCTGAGTATCCCCTCCTCAACGCCTTCCGGCATGGGGGGATGGGCATAGTTCTCGTTCATCACGGTGATGTAGTAGAAGATGTCCTCCTGCTCCCGGTACATCCGCCTCATTCCGTCCTGGATGATGACTGCGAGCTCGTAGGCATACGCGGGATCGTAGGCAATGCAGTTCGGTATGGTGGACGCCAGCACATGGCTGTGCCCGTCCTCGTGCTGCAATCCTTCCCCGTTGAGCGTGGTCCGCCCTGCGGTACCTCCGAGCAGGAAGCCTCTGGAGCGCATATCCCCGGCAGCCCAGGCGAGATCGCCTATCCTCTGGAAGCCGAACATCGAATAGTAGATGTAGAACGGGATCAGGGAGATGCCGTGCGTGCTGTAGGCGGTCGCGGCCGCGATCCAGGAGGAGAATGCGCCGGCCTCGTTGATCCCTTCCTGGAGGATCTGGCCGCGCTTGTCTTCCCTGTAGTACATCAGCTGCCCCGCATCCTGAGGCTCGTAAAGCTGCCCCACCGAGGAATAGATGCCGAGCTGCCGGAAAAGGCCGTCGAGTCCGAAGGTTCTGGATTCGTCCGGCACGATGGGCACGATGAGCTTGCCTATGGCTTCGTCCTTCACCAGCATGGAAAGGATTCTGACGAAGGCCATGGTAGTCGAAATCTCGCGCCCGTCCGTTCCCTTGAGGAAGCTCTCGAAGGCGGAAAGCGCAGGCGTATTGAGGGGCTCGGCCTTGCGGCGTCTTGCCGGAAGCGAACCGCCCATGGCCGCCACCCGCTCTCTCAGGTATTTCATTTCGGCGCTGTCTTCCGCCGGCTTGTAGAACGGCGCCTGTGCTATGACTTCGTCGGAAATGGGAATGTCGAAGCGATTTCTGAAGGCTTTCAGCGCATCTTCGCCCATTTTCTTCTGCTGGTGCGTGGTGTTCTGGCCTTCTCCCGCCTCGCCCATGCCGTAGCCCTTGACCGTTTTCGCCAGAATCACGGTGGGCTGGCCCTTGTGCTTGACCGCTTCCGCATAGGCCGCGTAAACCTTGCGGGGGTCGTGGCCGCCGCGATTCAGTCTCCAGATGTCCTCGTCGGACATGCTGGAAACCATGTCGAGAAGTTCGGGATACTTGCCGAAGAAATGCTTGCGCACGTATGCGCCGTCGTTGGCCTTGTAGTTCTGGTATTCCCCGTCGACAGCCTCTTCCATGCGCTTCAGGAGCAAGCCGTTCTTGTCCTTCGCGAGCAGGGGATCCCATCTCGAACCCCATATCACCTTGATGACGTTCCAGCCCGCTCCCCTGAAATCGGCCTCGAGCTCCTGGATGATTTTTCCGTTGCCCCGGACGGGACCGTCCAGACGCTGGAGATTGCAGTTGATGACGAAAACGAGGTTGTCCAGATTTTCCCTTGACGCAAGGGAAATCGCCCCCAGGGATTCCGGCTCGTCCATTTCGCCGTCGCCCATGAAGGCCCACACCTTGCGCCCGCAGGTGTTGGCGAGCCCGCGACCCTCGAGGTACTTCATGAATCTCGCCTGATAGATCGCCATCAGGGGACCGAGCCCCATGGATACCGTGGGGAATTGCCAGAAGTCGGGCATCAGCCAGGGATGGGGATAGGAGGAAAGCCCCTGCCCTTCGGACTCCTGCCTGAAATTCACCATTTGCGCCTCGGAGATCCTGCCCTCCAGGTACGCACGCGCGTAAATGCCGGGAGCGGAATGCCCCTGGGTGTAAACGAGATCGCCGCCGTGATTTTCGGAAGGGGCATGGAAGAAATGGTTGAAACCGACATCGTAGAGCGTCGCAGCGGAAGCGAAGCTCGCGATATGCCCGCCCAGGTCGGAGGCGCGGTTCGCGTTCACCACCATCGCCATGGCGTTCCAGCGGATATAGGAACGGATCCTGCGCTCGATTTCGAGATCGCCGGGCGAGCGCTCCTCGCGCTCGGGGGGAATGGTGTTAAGGTAAGCCGTATTGACGTTGAAAGGCAGATAGGCGCCAGCCTTCCTCGCCCTTTCCGTCATTTTTTCCAGCAGAAAATGCGCGCGCTCCGCCCCTTCCTGCTGCAACACCCCTTCCAGAGCGTCCAGCCATTCCTGTGTTTCCTGCGGATCCTGATCCGGCAACGATGCCATATTCCTACCTCAAATCTGTTAAAACTGGACGTATTATACAGTTTCTTTGCATCACTTGCGTCTGGCGCGCTCCGCAGCCTCCACCGTGTTCTCGAGAAGCATGGCGATCGTCATCGGCCCGACCCCGCCCGGCACCGGCGTAATCAGGGAAGCCTTGAGCCTTGCGGAGTCGAAATCGACGTCCCCTGCGAGCTTGCCGTCCTCCAGTCTGTTCATTCCGACATCGATCACGACAGCGCCCTCCTTGACCATGTCGCCCGTGACGAGGTTCGGCCTGCCCACGGCGACCACCAGGATGTCCGCATCCCGTGTATGGCGACCGAGATCGGGAGTCTTGGAATTGCAAACCGTGACCGTCGCCCCCCCGGCGAGCAGCATGACCGCCATCGGCTTGCCGACGATGTTGCTGGCCCCCACGACGACGGCATGCTTTCCCCTGATGGGTACATTTTCGTATTCGAGCATCTTCATGACCCCGTGCGGCGTGCAGGGCTGCAGCCCAGGATTGCCCAGGAAAAGTGCGCCCACGTTGCAGGGATGGAAGCCGTCCACGTCCTTCTCGGGCGAAATGGAATCGAGCACGCGCCTCGCATCGAAATGAGCGGGGAGCGGCAGTTGGACCAGTATGCCGTGGATGGCCGGATCACGATTGAGGGCATGAATGCGCTCGAGCACTTCCTCCTGGGAAACCTGCCCGGACAGCGCAATGACTTCGGAACGAATACCGGCATCGATCGATGCCTTTTCCTTGTTCCTCACATAAACCCTGGATGCCGGGTTTTCCCCGACAATGATCACGGCAAGGCCTGGCGGGGTGGCGAAGGATCGAACCTTGCGCTTGAGTTCTTCCCGCATTTGTTGCGCGATATTTTTTCCATCGATAATTTTTGCACTCATGAGATTGTCCCGTTTCGAAAATATTCGCCTTTTTCCGTAATGATGCCGTCCACCGGAATATCGTTGCCTTCCAGGGGAATTTCGTCGACCATCTGCAACGAAAAGGCTGCGGCAATGGAAGCCGCATCGATTCTTTTGTCGACGAGCAGCCTGTCGTAGAAACCGCCCCCGTAACCCAGCCTCGCCCCGTCCACGGAAAAAGCAACTCCGGGGACCAGGATGAAATCGATCAGAGAGAAATCCTCGATCGAATCGCCCCCCCTCGGTTCCCTGATTCCCCAGACCCCGGATTCCAGCCCGTCTTCGAGATCGGTCACGAGATGCAGATCGAGCCCGCTTCTGTCCTTTCTCAACTTCGGCAGCAGCAGCGCCTTGCCGTCTTCGAGAACCTGTTTGACGAAGTTTTCCGTTTCGAACTCGCTTCCGAAATTCATGTAGGCGAGTACCACCGCCGCCTTTCCGTAGGCGTCGAGTCCGATGATTTTGTTCGTGATGGCGACGCTCAGTGCTGCGCGGATCTCCCCCGAAAGCGCATCGCGTTTTGCGATTATACTTTTTCTGAGTTCGCGTTTCACGCTTGCAGGATCGAACGCCATCTGCCCGGAATGAAAACTCGATGATGGATTTGACCGCCCAGTTGTCCGCGGAATTCGTCTGTTTGCCCGGGGCGGTTGATCCCGCCGGGCGGCGCGGCATAGACGGCCTGCATTGAAAAAGAGCTGTACGGCAGCACAGAAGCCCTTCTCATCATTTCCTCGCATTTCGATGGCAATTCCTTATGTTATCACGTAACGACAGCCTTCATTCCTCAAGTCCGGGCAGTGGTATAATTCGGCCATGAATCAGGAAAAAAAGCCTATCCGCAGCTTCGTCCTGCGCCAGGGCAGGCTGTCCAAAGCCCAGCAATCCGCGCACCGGAACCTTCTTCCCAAATACGGAATCAGCTTCGGCAACGAGCCGATAAACCTCATCGAAGCATTCGGACGGGATGCACCGAAGATCCTCGAAATAGGCTTCGGCATGGGCGGATCGACGGCCAGTATCGCGCAAGACAATCCGGACAAGGATTACCTCGCCATCGAAGTGCATACCCCGGGCATCGGAAGCCTGCTCAGGCTCATCGAGGAAAAACGGCTCGAAAACATCAGGATCATTCAGCACGACGCCGTCGAAGTGCTGGAACAGATGATCCCGGATGCTTCCCTCTCCGGGGTCCACATCTTTTTTCCGGACCCCTGGCCGAAAAAACGCCATCACAAGAGACGGCTGATCCAGCCGGGGTTGATCGCGCTGCTTTGCAGGAAGCTGATCGAGGGCGGCTACGTTCATGCCGCAACGGACTGGGAAGAGTATGCAGCGCACATTCTCGCGGTCATGGAAGCCGAACCGCTGCTTTCGAACACTTCACAGGGCTTTGCCGAAAAACCGGACTACCGCCCCCTCACCAAATTCGAGGAAAGAGGCATCAGGCTGGGGCATGCCGTCAGCGACATCATTTTCAGAAAATCCCCCTTGAGGTAGGGGCTTCCCTAG
>JAJZRP010000081.1 GCA_021802655.1 Pseudomonadota bacterium | reverse complement strand
TCTTCATCAAATCGAAGAATGCGGGCAGGATGCGCACCGGGGAAAAGGTCATGTTCGGTGCCATCATCACCGGCGTCGTGGTCGCAGTCGGCTTCGCCGCTACTCAAATGGTCTTCGATTACCTCTTTTAGGAGCTGCTATGTACGATTATATCAACGGTTATCTCGAATCTCTGGGCGACGGCTGGAGCATCTATCTTTGGCTCGTGGCAGGCGGGTTGATCATCCTGGCATGCATTTACTGGATCATCTGGGCGAAAAAGAACGATCAGTTCGACGAGGACATCAAGTATGTGATCTTCCAGGAGACTGACGAAGACAAGATGTCGAAAGAGGATTATCAAAAGAGCCGGGATGTGATCAAGGAGCAGGTCGCAAGGCGCGAAGAAGTGCTCGCCCAGGAGAGGCTGGCCAAGCAGAAAAGAGCCGTTTAGATGCGGAGGGGTGAAAAGGGAATATTCATCGTCATGGCCGTCATTGTGGGGGGAGCCATGATCAAGAACGTGGTCGGCGATTTTTCCGTCAACAGGGAGAGGGACAGGGAAATCCCGTTCTACAGCACCCTGAGCCAAACCGAGGGCCAGAAGGCGCTCAGGTTGATGGACGAAAATCGTTGCAAGGATTGTCATTACCTTTGGGGTACGAATGCGAGCTTCATGCAAAACGTTCCTGCTCCGAGGCTAGACGGAATAGGCTCGATCCGGGACGAGAACTGGTTCTACAATTACCTTTCTGCCAAGAATCCCCAATCGATTCTGCCTTCGAGGTTGAAGAAGGAATTTCAGATGCCGTCTTATGCAAATCTGCCTGAAGCTGACAGGAAGGAAATGGCGAACTATCTGGCCAGCCTGAAGGTCAAGAACTGGTACCTGATGGAAACCAGGAAGGCCGAATACGAGAAACTGACAGGTAAAACATACCAGCCATGATTACGCAGCGCCACAAGAACGGCATACTGGCATTTGTCCTGGGGTTTACCATCAACTTCTTCGGAGACAGGCTGCTCGGCGTCAATATCGAGTTGTTTCACGGCCTTTCGACTTTCGGCTTTCTTTGGTTCATAGACGTCTTCATTCTGCCTTTCTTTGCCGGATTTTGCGTGGCTGTCGTTTTCGGGCTCGGCGGAAAATGGCTTTGTTATTTTCCACCTTTTTTCGTCAGGCTGTTGAGCTACTATCTGTTTTCCGCATCCTACTGGAATGTTCCGACAGGCTACCATTTGATGCCCATGGGCTGGTGGGGGTTTTTTGTCATTCTGGTCATCGAGGCTTCCGCATTCGGCGGCATTCTCGGCGAAGTCTATGTCAAGAGCACCTACGGCAGAAGACCGAAGGATCTGCTTTACAAGTCAAGCAGGCAACAGGAAGCAGAAGTGCAAGATGAGGAGTGAATCGAATCTGCCTCTCGGCACCGAGGAGCGGGAAAAGCGCAAAAAATACCTGTATGCGACGATTGCAACCTGCGTTGCAATCGTGTTCGTGAGCAGCGCGCTGCATGTCGTCAAGCTGGGATCGAACCGCATCGAGGAAATGCGCAGCAAGTCCACCTTCGATTTGAAGCTCGTCAAGTCGCGCATTCGCGCATCCGGCGAAGAAATATCGACCCACGAGAAAAATGAAGCCGGGCTCGACCAGAAGGGCTATACGGTAGCCGAAGCGGATGCCTTATTGAGCCCCGAGCAATGGAAGATGCTGGATACCATGGTCGTGATTCCGGCAGGGCCTTTTCGCATGGGAACGGACATGGAGCGGGCGGACCCCCAGAACGGCCCTGAACATGTCGTCGATCTCCCAGCATACAAAATCGACAAGTATCCCGTGACCAATGCCCAGTATGCGCGCTTCGTCGCGGCGACAGGTTATAGAGCCCCGCTCGACTGGAAAGGGGGGAAGATCCCTCTGGGGCTGAAGCTGCATCCCGTGACCATGGTGACCTGGAGCGATGCGAATGCCTATGCGCAATGGGCCCGCAAACGCCTTCCCACGGAAGCTGAATGGGAAAAGGCGGCAAGGGGAACGGATGGCAGGCGCTGGCCCTGGGGGAACACCATGGAGCCCTCCCGGCTTAATACCTATTACACGGTGGGCAGCACCACGCCTGTTACGAAATATCCGCAAGGCGCGAGCCCATATGGTCTGCTGGACATGGCCGGCAATGTCAATGAATGGACTTCCTCTGATTTTCTGCCCTATCAGGGCACCAAGGCCTCCCTCGAAATGTTCGATGTAGGCGGGGGGAGCAGGACGCGGAACATCCATTTCAAGGTGCTGCGCGGCGGAACATGGCGAAGCGATCCGTTCTCGACCCAGACCTTCCACAGAAATTTTTCACTGCCCAACTATGCATCGGATTTCTACGGATTCCGGTGTGCAAGTGACGTCAAATAAAGGATCGACCCGATGCGCAGCAAATTTTTCCAGCTGATACTGATGATGGTGCTGCTTCAGTCCAGGGCGGGTTTTGCGCTGGACAGCTACCGCTATATGCACGTTTCCCTCAACACGATATGGTACATCTTCATCGGCTTGATGGTCGTGATCCTCTTTCCGTTCGTTCTGATGGCCTATCTGGCCTGGTATTACTCGAACAGGAAGGCATCTGAAAAAACGGAGGACGGCAAGTGAAATTTTTTCTCAAAATGTTCATGGCCTGCTTTTTTTTCCTGGCAGCGCCTGCCCTGATGCACCGGGCCCATGCCGCCGAATCCAATCTCCAGATCGTCGAATCCTTCAACCAGGGCGACAAGGTTCAGAACCCGAACGATCCTGGCAGCAAGCGCAAGCGGGAGATCATGTTCATCATGGGCATCCCGCTGCTCATCATGCTGATTTCAACGGCTGTTCTCGGCATTGCGATGGGAGTGTTCGGTAAAAAGGTTTTCCTGGCGCACATGGTGCTGGCGTCCCTCAGTCTTTGTCTTGCCGTAGTCCATGCCATCGTCGGGCTGGTCTGGTTTTTCCCCTTCTAGAGGCGAAGCTTTGGAGGAGGCCAAATCACCCTGGTGGGCGTATCTTGCGCTCCTCTATACCGCATCCGGCATAACCGGGGTCGCCTACGAAATCCTCTGGGCCAGGATGCTTTCCCTGCAGTTCGGCGCAAGCATTTTCGGCGTGGTTTTCACGGTTACTGCGTTCATGGCGGGACTCGGATTGGGCAGCCTGTTCGGGGTGAAATGGAAGGTCAAAAAGCCGGTGGCTGCCTTCGCGCTGCTTGAAATCGGCGTCGCGCTCTATTCGCTGGTCCTGCCTTCGCTGCTTCGTCTCGGTACTTCCGGAATCGATACGCTTTCTTCAAGCCTTTCGCCGGTTTCCTGGTTCGGCCTGCAGGGGGTGGTTTCGATTGCGCTGTTGCTCATTCCGGCAGCTTTGATGGGGGCCAGCTTTCCGATGGTGCTGCGCGCAGCGGAAAATACTTCCCTCAAGCTGGGAACGATATACGGCCTCAACACGGCAGGGGCGGCAATGGGGGCATTGCTTCCCCTGGGACTCCTTCCCGAACTGGGCTGGACATGGGCGGTGAGGTTGGTGGCCATGATCGGGCTTGTCGTCGGTGCCGGTGCGCTTGTGCTTTCCAGGGGCATGGCGGACAGGGTGCCTGATGCAGAGCGGCATGCCTTTCCAAAAACATGGTCTCTCCTGCCCTACGCGGGAATAGGCGCATCCAGTCTGATGCTTCAGGTTGGCTGGACAAGGCTCTACAGCCTCGTGATGCTGCGCACCGAATATGTTCTCGCCGTAATCCTCGCAGTCTATCTGGTGGGCATGGGGCTCGGCAGCCTCTTGTCCCGGCGAAAGGAGTTGTGGCTGATGCTCCTGCCCTGTCTCGCTTCCGGCTTCGTGATACTGAGCCTGTGGCTATTTCCCCATTATTCGGCCTGGGTCGAGGGGGCAAAATTTCATTCCCTGGCCGAAGCGCTTGTGGAGGAGGGAGGAGCGATTGCCCTGATGACGCTCCCGGTGACGTTTGCGCTGGGTGCATGGTTTCCGCTCCTGAATGCTCGCCTCAATGCGGGAGGGGCGTGGCTTTACGGCATCAATTCGATCGGGGCGGCCACGGGTGCGCTTCTGGGGGGGCTGGTTTTCATCCCGCTATTCGGCACAATGGCGACCATTTCGATTTCCGGAATGGGGTTCCTGATTTTCGGCTTGATGTGGGTGAAAAGGCGCATGGCCTGGGTTTCTGTCCCCATCCTGCTGCTGTGCGCCTATCCGGTGATGCAATTTCCCCAGGTGAGCCGGCTGCTCCCCAAGGATCAGGCGGGAAGCCATGACCTGTACCGTTATGAAGATGCGCTTTCGATCACCCATGTGGTGGAGGATGCGGGCGGCCAGCGCCTGCTTCTGACCGATTTGCAGCGCATGGATGCATCGACCGACCCGACTGCGGTTGCAGTCCAGAAGAACCAGGCGAGATTGCCCCTGCTGCT
>JAJZRP010000080.1 GCA_021802655.1 Pseudomonadota bacterium | reverse complement strand
CGAAGACGGTCTTGTTCGCGGCAAGCGCGTCCCGCGACTGGTCGACATAGGCGAGCTTCACGGTCGCGCCGATCTTCACCTCCCCCGAATCCGGGGTTTCGCGCCCCGTGATCATCCTGAACAGGGTGGATTTGCCCGCGCCGTTGGGGCCGATGATGCCGACTATGGCGCCTGCCGGAACCTTGAAGCTGAGATCGTCGATCAGCAGACGGTCGTTGTAGGCCTTGGAAACACTGGCGAACTCGATGACTTCGTTTCCGAGCCGTTCTCCGACCGGGATGAAGATTTCCTGGGTTTCGTTGCGCTTCTGGTATTCCTGCGAACTCAGCTCCTCGAAACGGGAAAGACGCGCCTTGGATTTGGCCTGGCGCGCCTTGGGATTCTGCCTCACCCACTCGAGTTCCTGCTTCATCGCCTTCATCCGGGCAGCTTCCTGCTTGGCTTCCGTCTCCAGCCGCGCTTCCTTCTGCTCCAGCCAGGAACTGTAGTTCCCCTTCCAGGGAATGCCGTGGCCCCGGTCGAGTTCCAGTATCCATTCCGCGGCATTGTCGAGGAAATACCGGTCGTGGGTGACCGCGACCACCGTGCCGGGGAAGCGCGTGAGGAACTCCTCCAGCCATTCCACGCTTTCCGCATCCAGATGGTTGGTCGGCTCATCCAGCAGCAGCATGTCGGGCTTGGAGAGCAGCAGGCGGCAAAGCGCGACGCGGCGCTTCTCCCCTCCCGAAAGATTGCCGATGGTCGCATCCCAGGCGGGGAGCCTCAAGGCATCCGCCGCGACTTCCATCTGCAGTTCCACATTGTGGCCGTCGGATGCCGCGATGATCGCTTCCAGCCTCGCCTGCTCCGTGGCGAGCGCATCGAAATCGGCGTCGGGTTCGGCATAGGCGGCATAAACCGCTTCCAGCTTCTGCTGCGCTTCGAAAATCTCTCCCAGTCCCTGTTCCACCGCCTGCCTCACGGACAGTTCCGGATCGAGCTGGGGCTCCTGGGGCAGGTAGCCGATATTGAGGTTCGGCATGGGGATGGCTTCCCCCTCGATTTCCTTGTCGATCCCGGCCATGATTTTCAGCAGGGTGGATTTTCCGGAGCCGTTGAGTCCCAGCACGCCGATCTTGGCGCCGGGAAAGAAGCTGAGCGAAATGTCCTTGAGAATCTGACGCTTGGGCGGAACGATCTTGCCCACCCGGTTCATGGTGAAAACGTATTGTGCCATGGTCTTTCTTTGATGATGTCGAATCTCGAAAGCTTAACCGATGGGCGCTCTTTTGGATAGCCGGTCCGCCTTGAATCTCGTCCCCGGTGGTCTATAAATTAGGTAAAGCATTCCCGAAGGAGCCGTCATGCCCAGAACCCGCTCGCACAGCAAGTCAGCCGAAGAACGCTTCAGGATGATCTCGGAAGCCGCCTATTTCCGCGCCGAGAAGCGCGGATTCGACGGAAACCATGCCATCGAGGACTGGATCGAAGCCGAAGAGGAGATCGACCGCGTTCTCCTTGAGCCGCGCAGGATGAAGGACAAGGAGGCCTTCAGGAAAAGGATCGAAGCGCAGCTCGACGAATGGGACGAGAGGCTCGACGAACTCAGGCAAAAAGCCAGGGAAGCCGGAATCGAAATCAGGGCCGACTTCAACGCGCAGATCGAAGCGCTTGCCGAAAAGCGCGCAGCGCTGCAGGGAAGGCTGCACGAGCTTCTTGCGCATACCGGAAGCGCCTGGCAGGATCTGAGGGGAGGGATTGAAAAATCCTGGGATGAAATGCGCAAGGCTCTCGATCGCATTTCTTCGCGCTTCAAGTAGATCCGAACAATTTCCAGGTTCGAACCAAACAGGATCGAATGAGTCATACCCTGTTTGCAGGGAGACGCATGGGCATCGCCCAGGAATCATTGCGGGAGAGCATCGCGCATCAGCGCGAAGAGCTGATGGACATGCTGCGCGGGCCGCTGCAGCGCCTGGCGAACCGCTGCCAGCCGGTCTGGTCCGACCGGACGAAGCTCGATGCCATGCTGCTCGATGCACTGAAATCACTCCCTTACGGGAAATCGCTTTACGCGCTGGACACGCGCGGCATCCAGATCAGCAGCAATGCCCATGCCGACGGACTGAAAGCGCAGGATTTCGGGCGCGATCGTTCCGGACGTCCCTACCTGAACCAGGTGCAGCCCTGTTTCGGCGCCCTGCTGTCCGAGGCCTACATCAGCGAAAAAGGAAATCGGCCTTCCCTCACCGCCATTCAGATCGTGCGGGATGCTTCCGGTGACGTCCTGGGTTTCATCGGGACCGACTTCGATCTGCGCGACCTCCCGCTGACCGGCAGGCTTTACGAAGAACCCGTCTACTGGCGCCAGCTCAAGGGAGATCCCTCCATACGCGAAACGGTCTTCCATCAAAACAGGGTGGAGAGCGCCATGGATCGCCAGATCGATACCGTTCTGCGCGTGGTCGAGGAATTGATGGCCTACCACGGCATCTATCACGTGATGCTGCACTTCTCCAGCAGCCGCGCAGTGGTCTGGGTGAAGGAGGATCCCTACCGCTATCGGCTGCTGGACATCGACGCGCTGATCGACCCCAACATCTGCCTCGCCTACCCCAAGGTGCCCTACCCGGAAGACGCGCTGGTGCCAGTGGAAAGCCTGGGCGCAGTGCTCGATTCTTTCAGTGCGCTGCGCTTCATGGACGACATGTTCTATCTGCGCACGGGCACCCTCAATATCTTCAACGGCGTCGTAGGACTGACCTTTTCCTGCGACGGCTCGCACTACGTCCCATTCGGCGAATTTCTCGCCGCGGATCACGCCTTCTGGACGAACAGCCCGTGAAGCGGGAATCCTTCCCGGAGAAACAGCTACAGCCCGAGTTCGGCTTCGAGGGCGCGGTGCGCAGCGAAATAGGCCTGCAGTTTGGACAGCCTCACCCCGGCTTCCCTGCTGCAATGGGCAGGCCTGTTGCGATCCGATGCGACAGATGGCAGCACCGGCAGGACAAGCAGACAAACCGCAACGAGCATTCTCATGGTATTCCTGTCAGGGGTGATGATGCATCATCATGAAATGCTTGTCGGCCGCAGCCTGCTGCTGCGGCGTCAGCACGCCGTAAAGCCGTTTGAAAGCTTCGTCCACATTTTCGAGGGAGGCAATGCGCCGCTTCATCATCTCGATACGTCTGTCGAAACGCTGCGGAGCGGTCTGCGGCATGTCCTGCCTAGCCTCGCGCATGGCGTCGCGCATCTTCTCCATTTCGCCCTTCGCCTTCTGCGCATATTCGTTCCAGGGGCCTTCCTGGTCGGGCGTGATGCCGAGAACCTCCTTCATCCTCGCGAGATGCCTATCCAGATTCGCCTCCGGATTTCCATCCTGCATTTTTCCGCCGGGACCGCAAGGACTGTGGGCATACGCCGGAACCGCCAGGCCGATGATAACGATGGCGAGCAATGTCTTGCCGATTTTTTTCATGTTCGTCTCCCTGGATCGAGGTTTGTACCCTACCATTGAAGCGCAACCATGTAATCGGGATGTTTCAATACGGTTAAATTTTGTGACATGGTTTCAGAAGAATAGTTGTGATAGATTTTAAGGGCGGAGCTGGATTCAACCATAACCGGGAGAAACATCATGGCTGACAAGAAAAAGGCTGTTTCGAAGATCGACATAGGCATTTCCGACAAAACCCGCAAGGCGATTGCATCCGAGCTGTCCCGCCTGCTTGCGGATACCTACACGCTGTATCTGAAAACCCACAATTTTCACTGGAACGTCACCGGCCCCATGTTCCAGACGCTGCACCTGATGTTCATGGATCTCTACAACGAGCAGTGGATGGCGGTGGACTTGATCGCAGAACGCATCCGCGCCCTGGGATTTCCCGCGCCGGGCTCCTACCGCGAGTTCACGGCGCTTTCCTCCATTCAGGAAAGCCATGGCGCAACCGCCGCGAAGGACATGATTCGTCAACTGGTGGAGGGCCAGGAAGCCGTGGTGCGGACTGCGCGAAGCGCCTTTTCGGTCGCCGAGCAGGCCAACGACCAGCCGACCTGCGACCTGCTCACCCAGCGCATGCAGATTCACGAAAAAAATGCCTGGATGCTGAGGAGTCTGCTCGAAGAATAGCCAAAAGGAAGCATCGCACTTTGCAAGGAACTGGAAAGCCGGGGATGCGCCTGCGATCCCCGCTGGCCCTGGCATGCGGCCGCCAAACTGGGAGCGCAGATAAAGGCGCCGCGTCAATACTGGCGCTCCCAGCCAAGGGAAAACAAGCCGATCTTCAAAGACATGCGCATCGGCCAGCGCTAGGGAAGCCCTGAACAAGTCCCGCGTGGCCGTGACGGTCGGCGGGATGAGACTCGCGAAGCGAGACGCAGCGAATGGTCATTCCCTTCGCAAATCGAGCGACAAGGAGAATCGCCCGCAAAGCCCCGTCCCTGAAGGGTTGCGTGAAGATCGAGCGCTCGCTTTGTCGCCCTCCTGGGCATTGTAGACCCGGCTACAACCTGCGTCGTGCTTCGTGCGATCATCTCGATTTCACGG
>JAJZRP010000079.1 GCA_021802655.1 Pseudomonadota bacterium | reverse complement strand
GCGCCCGCTACATCCACATCCATGTGCCCTGCCCTTTGGGATGGGGCTCGCGCCCTTCGGACACGCTGAAAGTCGCAAGGCTTGCGGTCGAATCCGGACTTTTCCCGCTCTTCGAGGCCGAGCACGGCGAAATCACCGCCAGCCTTCCGCTCAGGCAAAAAGTACCTGTCGAAGCCTATTTGAAGCTGCAGAAACGCTTTTCCCATCTTTTCGGGGAAAAACCGGACAGGGGAGCGATCGTCATGATCCAGGCAATCGCGGACAGGAACATCGAAAAATTCGGCCTGGAAAGTCCATGAAAAAGCCTTTCGCCATCACCCTCGATCCGGGATCGAGCCTGGCCAACCATACCGGCTCGTGGCGGACGGAGCGGCCAGTCTATGTGGACAGACTCCCCCCCTGCAACCAGGCCTGTCCGGCAGGAGAGGATATCCAGGAATGGCTTTATCACGCCGAAGGCGGGGATTACAGACGCGCATGGGAAGCGTTGATGAAGAACAATCCCTTCCCCGCGATCATGGGGCGCGTCTGCTACCATCCCTGCGAGGATGCCTGCAACAGGGGAAAGCTCGACGAGGCGGTCGGCATCCATGCGGTGGAGCGCTTTCTCGGCGACATGGCCATCCGGCAAGGCTGGCTTCCGGGAAAAACCGCGGAACCCGGCGCAAAGCGCGTTCTGGTGGTGGGTGCGGGGCCTTCCGGACTTTCCTGCGCCTACCATCTTCGCCTGATGGGGCACAATGTGGTCATCACGGATTCGGCAAAGGCAGCGGGGGGAATGATGCGCTACGGCATTCCGAAATACCGGCTTCCCCGCGATGTGCTGGATGCCGAAATTTCGCGCATCGAAAGAATGGGCGTGGAATTCCGCCTGAATTCGAAAATCGACGACATCACGGCAGCGATGGAAGGGTTCGATGCGGCCTTTCTCGCAGTGGGGGCGCATCTTGCCAGGCGAACCGATATTCCCGCGGGAGATGCCAGCCGGATACTCGATGCGGTTTCCCTGCTGCACGACATGGAAGACGGCCCGCCTCCCATGCTCGGCAGGCGCGTCGTCGTCTACGGAGGAGGCAATACGGCGCTGGATGCGGCGAGGACTGCAAAACGCCTGGGCGCTGTCGAATCCCTCATCGTCTACAGAAGGACGAGAGAGCAGATGCCGGCGCACGAATCGGAACTCAACGAGGCCCTGGAAGAGGGAATCGTCTTCAAATGGCTCAGCACGGTGAAGGCGATGGAAGAGGGCAGCATCACCGTCGAGAGGATGGTGCTGGACGAGACCGGTTTTCCGAAGCCCACAGGGGAATTCGAAAAAATGGAGGCGGATTCCCTCGTGCTTGCGCTCGGGCAGGAGTCCGAATTGGGACTCCTGAGAAACGTTCCCGATCTCGAAATCGAAAAGGGCACGGTCAGGGTAAACAGGTCGATGATGACGAGCCGTCCCGGCATCTTCGCGGGAGGAGACATGGTGCCCTCCGACAGGACCGTCACTTCGGCCGTCGGGCACGGCAGGAAGGCTGCGAAAAACATCGACGCATGGCTGAGGAACGAGGCTTTCATTGCTCCCGAAAAACACGAAGTCGCCGGATTCGACAAGCTCAACACCTGGTATTACAGCGATGCAGCCAAAACGGTTCAGCCCGAACTCGATATCGCAAGGCGCCAGTCCTCTTTCGACGAAGTGGTCGAGGGGCTTACCGGGGAAAATGCCCTGTTCGAAGCCAGGCGCTGCCTCTCCTGCGGCAACTGCTTCGAATGCGACAACTGCTACGGCGTCTGCCCGGACAATGCCGTGATCAAGCTGGGGCCGGGATTGCGCTATGCGTTCGACTACGATTACTGCAAGGGCTGCGGGCTTTGCGCTTCAGAATGCCCCTGCGGCGCGATCAAGATGGTCCCCGAGACGATCTAGCATAATATGCCGACACGCTTTTTTGACTTTCCCTGCGCGAATGGCGTATTTTGAGAAACACTCTAAGGAACGCAGGAAGGCGGGGTGTTTTTGAAACAGGATGACTACAGGATCAGCTTTGTCGGCTTTCTGATTCTGATGGTATTGACCGTGGCAACGGGCATTTCTGTCTACGTCGTGATGCAGCATCAGGCCAGGTCCATCCTGAGCAAAAGCCTTGAGGCCTCCCTGAAAAGCAATGTTGCGCTGTTTGAGAGTCAGATCGCGCAAGGGGTGAGCGATACGCGCATGATTGCCACCCGCCCCTTTATCACCGACAACCTGACTCAGATCAATGCAACTCCCGGCAATATCAATGGCAAAATCAATTTGCGCCGAATTGCCAACTCGTTCCTGTCTTATGGTTTCGAGGGTGTGTCGTTCTACAATGCCAGCGGAGCCGAAGTGGCGCGGGCAGGCCGCTTTTTACAGCATCCGAAACTGCGTATTCCCGTAAATGCAAAACACAAGGCATTCCTGCTGTGGGACGGGTTATTCATTTTGCACGCCAGCACCGACATCCTCGATCAACAAGGGCGACGCATCGGCATTGTTGTGACGGAAGCCAGCTTGCAACCCCTGCCCCAGGCCCTGGATGACGTGACGCTCATCGGAAAAACCGGCGAATTTGCTTTGTGCGGCCCATCGGAAGACGATCCGCTGGACATGGATTGCCTGCTGGGCAGAATCTCGGGCAAGAAATTCCTGCGCTTGCGCCGGGTGGTGGAAGACACGGCTTTGCCGATGAATTACGCTTTGGAGGGAAAAACCGGACTCATAGTCGCGAAAGATTACCGTAGAGAAAAGGTTGTCGCGGCCTATGCGCCCGTGGGCAAGCTTGGGCTCGGCATGGTGATGAAGATCGACCAAAAGGAACTGTATGACCCGGTAACCGAGCAACTGAAGTTCATTGCTGTTCTTTTGGCGGGCATGGTCATTCTGGGCGGATTGTTGCTGCACTGGATGGTGATGCCTCTGGTGCGGCAGCTGGTCGATTCCAGGCGGAAACTGCTTGCCAGCCAGCAGGCGCTGCAGAAGGAAAACGAGAAAAACCTGACATTGCTGCGCAACGCCAGCGACGGCATCCACATTCTCGATACCGGGGGCAATATCATCGAGGTCAGCGATTCATTCTGCGACATGCTGGGCTACCGGCGAGACGAGATGATCGGCATGAACGTTTCGCAATGGGATGCCGGATTTTCCGATACCGGGCTCGCCGCATCACTCAAGCAGCAATTCGCGCAGCATGAGCGCTTCCTTTTCGAAACCCGCCATCGGCGCAAGGATGGCAGCGTTTTCGATGTCGAGGTCAGCGGTTTCCCGCTGCTGCTGGAGGGCAGGCCGGTACTGTTCAATTCCTCACGCAACATCACCGAGCGCAAGCAGGCCGAATCGCTGATCAGAATGCAATCGAACGCCCTGGATTCGAGCACCAACGGTGTGGCGATTGCCGATGCCTCCGATCCCGGTTTGCCGCTCATCTACGTGAACCCCGCATTCGAAGAAATAACCGGCTATCCCGCACAGGAATTGCTGGGCCGCAATTGCCGCATTCTGCAAGGTGCAGACCGCAACCAGCCTGGACTTGCCGAAATCCGCTCCGCCATCAAGGAGGGCCGTGCCGGAAAAGCCACGCTGCGCAATTTCCGGAAAGACGGCACCCCGTTTTGGAACAGGCTTCACATCTCGCCGATATTCGATAAGAAAGGCGATCTCACCCATTTCCTCGGCATCATCAACGACATCACCGAACGCAAGCATGCGGATGACTATCTCAGGTTGATTTCAAGCGTCTTTCATTATGCGGACGAAGGCATTCTCATCACCGACAGGGAAGCGTCGATTCTCGAAGTCAATCCCGCTTTTTCGAGAATAACGGGGTATGGCCGAGAGGAAGTATTGGGAAAGAATCCGCGCATCCTGCACTCGGACCGGCAGGATCAGGCGTTTTATGGAGCCATGTGGGGGGAAATTCTTGAAAAAGGTCATTGGTCCGGTGAGATCTGGAACAAACGGAAAAATGGCGAAATCTACCCGGAAAGACTGACCCTGTCGGCCGTCAAGAACGAAGAAGGCGAAACCATCCGTTATATCGCCCTTTTCTCGGATATTTCCAACCTCAAGAACCAGCAGCAGCAGCTCGAGCGCATGGCGCACCACGATGCGCTCACCGGACTGCCCAACAGAGCCCTGCTCGGCGACCGTCTCGATATGGCGCTTGCCCAAACGAAGCGATCCGGGGAAAAACTCGCCGCATGCTTCATGGATCTCGATGGATTCAAGCCGGTCAACGACACCTTCGGCCATGAGGCGGGGGACCTTCTTCTTATCGAAGTGGCCAAAAGGATGCTCGCGATATCCCGTGCCACGGATACCGTGGCACGACTGGGAGGAGACGAGTTCGTGCTGATCTTTCCCGACATTTCGGGCGAAGCGGAGTGTCGCCAGATGCTGACCAGGATCATGGAAACCATAGGCCAACCGTTCGAAATAAGCGGTCACGAAATCCGGATATCGGCCAGCATAGGCGTTGCGATCTATCCGGATGACGATGCCGACGGGGAGAATTTGCTGCGCCATGCCGACCAGGCCATGTATATTGCCAAGCAAACCGGACGCAACCGGTTTTATTTTTTCGACGCCATCCCCGGCCGTTCGAACTGAGAT
>JAJZRP010000028.1 GCA_021802655.1 Pseudomonadota bacterium | reverse complement strand
CGAACTCTCACGGGGGTTGCCCGCTGGAACCTAAATCCAGTGCGTCTACCAATTCCGCCACTTTCGCGCTGGGAGCATGCTAGGGTAAACGGCGGTACCGGTCAATAGCGAAGCAGCACCGCAATATTCGCCATGCGCTTCCCATATCAAGTATAATCGCCCTGTCCCCATGTTTCGGAAAAACGATTGCCGCCCCCGCACGGGCGCTTGATTTTCTGTAAATTTTTGGCTGTTCGGTAAGAATAAGGCTTTTAAATCAAGGATTATTGAATGCAGATGAGCGAAAATTCCAACTCTTTGGAGCGGCGTATCGATGTGGCAGTGCCCGTTGCGAAGTTCAATCAGGAAGTGGAAAAAAGGTTGCAGAAGCTTGCGCATACGGTCAAGCTGCATGGGTTTCGTCCCGGCAAGGTTCCGCTGAAGGTGGTGGCACAGCAATTTGGGCCGCAGGTTCGCCAGGAAGTGCTCGAGAGCGAACTGGAAACCCGTTTCGTCGATGCCATCAAGGATAAGTCGCTGAAAGTGGCCGGCTTCCCGAAATTCGAGGCGAAAAAGGGAGAAGAGGGAGCGGAGAATCTCGTTTTCGGAGCGGTTTTCGAAATCTATCCCGAAGTGGCACTGGGCGACATTTCCGGAGCCAAGATTACCCGGCCCGTTTTCGAGGTGACGGCGGCAGATGTGGACAGGACGCTGGAGACCCTGCGCAAACAGCGTGCGGTTTTCGAGCCTGTCGATCGTGCGGCGGAATCGGGCGACAAGGTCGACATCGATTTTTCCGGAAAAATCGACGGGGAGGCTTTCGAGGGTGGCACTGCCAAAGGTGTGGTGGTCATGCTGGGAGAGGGAAAAATGATAGCCGGATTCGAGTCGGCCGTCATCGGCATGAAGCCGGGCGAGACGAAATCCGCCAAGGTCACTTTCCCGAAGGATTACCATGGGAAGGAAATCGCGGGGAAAAAAGCGGTTTTCGAAATCACGCTGAACCGTCTCGAAGCGCCGAAACTACCTGAATTCGATGCCGAATTCGCCAAAAGCCTGGGGGTGGAGACTGGCGACATGGAGGAAGTTCGAGCCGAAATCGAGGCCAACCTGAAAAGGGAAGTCAAAAGAAGGATACAGGCTAAACTGAAGGATCAGGTGATGCAGGCGCTGCTCGATTCGACCAAAATCGAACTGCCCAAGTCGCTTGTCGAAATGGAAAAATACCGCCTGATCGACCAGGCCAGGCAGGATCTCGAAGCGCGCGGGATGAAGGATATGCCGATGCCTGAGGATATGTTCGACGAGCAGGCGAAGCGCAGGGTCAATCTGGGTCTCATCCTGGCCGAGCTGGTGAAGGCTCGCGAACTGCATGCGAAGCCCGAGCAGATCAGGGCGGTCATCGAGGAATTTGCCGAGAATTACGAGCATCCGGAAGAGGTGGTAAGATGGCATTATGCAGAGCCTTCGCGTCTGAACGATGCCGAGTCTTTTGCGCTGGAAGAGAATGTAGTGAGCTGGGCGCTGGGGTCGGCCAAGGTCGAGGATAAGGCGGTCACTTTCGAAGAATTGATGGGGAACTGAAATGTCGCAATTTGAACGCTTCGAGCCGCAAGGGCTCGGCCTGGTGCCAATGGTCATCGAGACGAGCGGCCGCGGGGAACGTGCCTACGATATCTATTCCCGCATGCTCAAAGAGCGTGTCGTGTTTCTGGTCGGGCCGGTGAACGAGGTGACTGCCAACCTGATCGTCGCCCAGTTCCTGTTTCTCGAATCCGAAAATCCGGACAAGGACATTCATTTTTACATCAATTCTCCAGGCGGTTCGGTTTCTGCAGGACTTGCGATTTATGATACGATGAGATTCATCAAGCCGGATGTCAGCACGCTTTGCATCGGACAGGCGGCCAGCATGGGCGCTTTTCTGCTGAGCGCGGGCGAAAAGGGCAAGCGCTACTGCCTGCCCAATTCGCGGGTGATGATCCACCAGCCCATGGGCGGGTTCCAGGGGCAGGCCACGGATATAGAGATTCATGCGAAGGAGATACTCTATTTGAAGAGCCGCCTCAATCAGATGATGTCGGAGCATACCGGGCAAACTCTGGAAGTGATCGAGCGCGACACCGACAGGGATTATTTCATGGGTGCCGAGGAAGCGGTAAGTTACGGACTGATAGACAGCGTTCTCACGAGCAGGGCGGCTGCCTGAATGTCCGGAATTATGAAGGGAATTTGCAATGTCGGATAAGAATGGCGGTGAAAAAATGCTCTATTGTTCTTTCTGCGGCAAGAGCCAGCAGGAAGTCCGCAAGCTGATTGCAGGTCCTTCCGTCTTTGTTTGCGACGAATGCATCGAATTGTGCAACGACATCATCCGGGAAGAAGCACAGGAGCAGTCGGAGAAGCTTGCGCAATCGGATCTTCCTGTTCCTCACGAGATCAGGGAGATTCTGGACCAGTATGTGATCGGGCAGGAGCCTGCCAAAAAAATCCTCTCTGTCGCCGTGTACAATCATTACAAGCGGCTCAAAAATCTTTCCAAGAAGGACGACGGGATCGAGCTTGCCAAGAGCAACATTCTGCTCATCGGTCCGACGGGGTCGGGCAAGACGCTGCTTGCGCAGACACTGGCGAGGCTTCTGAACGTGCCTTTCGTCATGGCGGATGCGACGACGCTGACCGAAGCCGGCTATGTCGGCGAGGATGTCGAGAACATCATCCAAAAGCTGCTGCAGAAATGCGATTACGAAATCGAGAAGGCGCAGCACGGCATCGTCTATATCGACGAAATCGACAAGATTTCCAGGAAATCCGACAATCCTTCCATCACCCGCGATGTTTCCGGAGAAGGGGTGCAGCAGGCCCTCCTGAAGCTGATCGAGGGTACGATCGCTTCCGTCCCGCCGCAGGGGGGAAGGAAGCATCCCAATCAGGAATTCGTCCAGATCGACACCACCAATATCCTGTTCATCTGCGGCGGTGCGTTCGACGGACTGGACAAGGTGATCCGTGCGAGGTCCGAGAAGGGCGGAATAGGCTTTGGTGCCGAAGTCAAAAGCCGCGACAACCGCAAGGATGTGGGTGCCGTGCTGCGCGAAGTCGAACCGGAAGACCTGATCAAGTACGGCCTGATTCCCGAATTCGTCGGAAGACTTCCGGTCGTCGCCACCCTGGAGGAACTCGACGAATCCGCCCTGATCCAGATTCTTACCGAGCCGAAGAATGCGCTCACCAAGCAATACCAGAAGATGTTCGGCATGGAAGGCGTCGAACTCGAAATCCGGGAGCAGGCGTTGCATGCTGTGGCGAAGAAGGCTTTGGCCAGGAAGACGGGCGCTCGCGGATTGCGCTCCATTCTGGAGAATTCGCTGCTGGACATCATGTTCGATCTTCCCTCGCTCAACAATGTGGCCAAGGTGGTGCTCGATGTCGGCGCGGGCGGGGAAATCAAGCCCATACTGATTTATTCCGACCAGGCCAAACTGGCCGACCTGGCCTGATCGATTCTAAATAATGGGGCACGGGCTTGAAATAAGTCCATTTCGCCCCCATTCCATCATCATCCAACTTTGAGGTGAGACATGATGTCCGATCCAGCCGAGAACCAAACCAGTCAGCTTCTCATGCCGCTTCTGCCTTTGCGTGACGTGGTGGTGTTTCCGCACATGGTGATTCCGCTTTTCGTCGGGCGTGCAAAATCCATCCAGGCGCTCGATGCGGCGATGGAATCCGGCAAGAGCATCATTCTCGTGGCGCAGAAATCCGCCGCCAAGGACGAGCCTTCCGCCGAAGACATGTATCGCATCGGCAATGTGGCCAACATTCTGCAGATGTTGAAACTCCCGGACGGGACGGTGAAGGTTCTGGTCGAGGGTTCGCACCGCGCCGAAATTCTGGAGATACTCGACCGTAAGAATCATTTCGAAGGCGTCGCCAGGCTGATCGAGACGGACGAAACGGAAAATCATGAAATCGAGGCGATGAGGCGTGCCCTTCTCACCCAATTCGACCAGTACGTCAAGCTCAACAAAAAGATTCCTGCCGAAATCCTGACATCTCTGGCTTCGATAGACGAGTCGGGAAGGCTGGCGGATACCGTTGTGGCGCATCTCCCGCTCAAGCTGGAGCAAAAGCAGGATGTGCTGGAGATTTTCGATGTGCAGAAGCGCCTGGAGCATCTGCTCGGATTGCTCGAGGCGGAACTGGACATCCTGCAGGTCGAGAAACGCATCAGGGGCAGGGTCAAGCGCCAGATGGAGAAAAGCCAGCGCGAATACTATCTCAACGAGCAGGTGAAGGCGATCCAGAAGGAGCTGGGCGAAGGGGAAGAGGGCGCCGATCTCGACGAACTCACGAAAAAGATCGAGGCTGCGCAGATGCCCAAGGAAGCGCGCGCCAAGGCCGACTCGGAACTGAAAAAATTGAAGCTCATGTCTCCCATGTCGGCCGAAGCGACCGTCGTGCGCAATTACATCGAATCCCTGGTCTCTCTTCCCTGGAAGAAGAAAAGCAAGATCAGCAGGGATCTCGCGGCAGCCGAAGCCATCCTGGAAAAGGACCACTACGGACTGGATCGGGTCAAGGAACGCATTCTGGAATATCTCGCGGTGCAGCAGCGCGTCGACAAGTTGAAAGCTCCGATTCTCTGCCTGGTAGGTCCTCCCGGCGTCGGCAAGACGTCCCTGGGGCAATCGATCGCACGGGCGACCAACCGCAAGTTTGTCAGGATGTCGCTGGGCGGCGTTCGCGACGAAGCTGAAATTCGCGGTCACAGGAGAACCTATATCGGATCGATGCCGGGCAAGATATTGCAGAACATGGGCAAGGTGGGGGTCAGGAATCCTCTATTCCTGCTCGACGAGGTCGACAAGATGGGGGCTGATTTCAGGGGCGATCCTTCCTCGGCGCTCCTCGAAGTGCTCGATCCGGAGCAGAACAGCACTTTCGTCGATCATTACGTCGAGGTCGAATACGATCTGTCCGATGTGATGTTCGTCGCGACAGCGAACACGCTCAACATTCCTGCGCCCCTCCTGGACAGGATGGAAGTGATCAGGCTCTCTGGCTACACCGAGGACGAGAAGATCAACATCTCGATGCGCTATCTCATCAAGAAGCAGATGAAATACCACGGCCTGAAGGAGACCGAACTTTCTGTTTCAGAAAGCGCGGTGCGCGACATCGTACGCTACTATACGCGCGAAGCAGGTGTGCGCAGCCTGGAGCGCGAAATCGCCAAGATCTGCCGCAAGGTGGTGAAGATGCTGCTTCTGAAGAAGTCGGAGAGGACCATCACGGTCAGTTCGCGCAATCTGGAAAAATTCCTCGGGGTCAGGCGCTACAGTTACGGCATGGCTGAGAAGAAAAACCAGGTCGGACAGGTGACGGGCCTTGCATGGACCGAAGTCGGCGGTGATCTTTTGACGATCGAAAGCGTCGTTCTACCCGGAAAAGGCAAGACCATCACGACGGGAACCTTGGGCGAGGTCATGCAGGAGTCGATCCAGGCAGCGCTTTCCGTTGTGAGGAACCGCTCCAAGACGCTCGGTATTGCCGAGGACTTCTACCAGAAGACCGACATCCATATCCATCTTCCCGAAGGAGCGACGCCCAAGGACGGTCCGAGCGCAGGAATTGCGATCTGTACCGCGATCGTGTCGGTTCTGACCGGCATTCCGGTTCGGGCGGATGTGGCGATGACCGGTGAAATCACGCTCAGGGGAGAGGTTTTGCCCATAGGCGGGTTGAAGGAGAAGCTTCTGGCCGCCCACAGGGGCGGAATCAAGCATGTTTTGATCCCCGAGGAAAACGTCAAGGATCTCTCCGAAATCCCGGACAACATCAAGAGCAAGCTCGACATTCATGCGGTCAAGTGGATAGATCAAGTTATTGATTTGGCACTTGAAAGTAAACCGGTTGCGCTTCCTGGAGCTGCCGAGGATGCCGAGGTCGAGGCGATCCCGGCCAAGATGGACGAGATAACGCAGCCGGTCGTGATCAAGCACTGATGCTCCGGGAGGCGCAGAAACTGGCGCTTTCCTGTTGTGGGGCCGTGAAAAACGTATTAGAATCGTCATGCAATGCTATGAACAATCCTTCCAGGTTTGTGCTTGGCGACGCGGGATATTTGTCAATTGTGTAGAGAACGTAAAGGGGATTACATGAACAAATCTGAACTTATTGATGCAATTGCTGACTCCGCCGATATTTCCAAAGCGGCTGCTGGACGCGCTCTTGACGCAGTAGTGGATGCCGTGAAAGGTGCCTTGAAAAAAGGCGACATGGTAACCCTGGTTGGGTTCGGGACGTTTTATGTCGGCGCACGTCCTGCACGCACCGGTCGCAATCCCCGTACCGGCGCGGCAATCAAGATCAAGGCTGCCAAAGTGCCCAAGTTCCGTGCTGGAAAAGGCTTGAAGGATGCTGTAAACTGATGCGATTTTGCGAAGCCCAAGCTTCGCAAAATCGCGGCGGGGTGCTTAGCTCAGCTGGTAGAGCGTCGCCCTTACAAGGCGAATGTCGGGGGTTCGATCCCCTCAGCACCCACCAAGGAATTTCCGCAAGACAAACGGCCTGCATCAGCAGGCCGTTTTGTTTGGTGCGCCCGGCAGGGCGCACTCACTTGGAGGTGGAAGTCCTTCACTCGCTCGACAAGGGGAAGAGTTAGCTGAACGGCAAGGGTGTCACGGGCGACTGTGAATCTGGAGGAAGCCGAAGGCAAAGCGCTGGCCTGACGAACAGGAAGCGGATACGAGGCGGCACGGCGGGGGTGAACCCGCCTCTACCCGATGTCTTGAATCAGGAATCGATCAGAGATCGTTGAGGACGCGCTCTCGCGCCTGTTTCGCTTCGTCTTCGGTGATGAGTCCCCGGCTTTGCAGGTCCTTGATTTTTTCCAGACGCTGCTCGACGGTCTCCGACATGCGGGGAACGTTCCTGGCCGCCTGCCCGCCGGACTGGGCGGAGGACGGGTTCAGGTCGCCGCAATCGAGTTTCGCCTTGAGGCCGACATCGATGATCTTGGTGTTGACCGTCTTGGTCAGGTCAGAGCACCCCGCCTTCTTGAGCGTCACCTTGCCGTAAAGATCCTGCTTGTCCTTTGGATAGCTGTTGGGGAAGACGTCCTTCTGGCTGATCTTGAGGGGAGTCACGCCGACTTTCTGCCCCATCACGTAAACGTCGGCCCCGGAAGGCTCGGACTGAATCTTGATGGGATTGTCCGAAGTGGATTGAAACAGATGCCCGAGATCGTTCTCCACGCCGTCCATGGAAGAACAACCTGCTGCGAGCAAAAGGGGGAAAAGCGCAAGCGCTTTTCCGGAACGCTTCAAGAACATGACTCCTCCGGTTTGCTTGTACAAAGCGTCGAGCGTATCGCGAACGGTGCGAGTCAGTCAAGTTTTCCTGAAGGTGAGTAGCCCTCCTTCGCCGCAATCGACATGGATCGTGTCTTTCGGCGCAAAGCGTCCTTCCAGTATGGCCTTTGACAGCGGGTTTTCGATGGCCGTCTGGATTTCGCGCTTCAGGGGTCTTGCGCCATAGACCGGATCGAAGCCCGCCTTGCCGATCTCGAGAAGCGCAGCATCCGACACTTCGAGCTTCATTTCCAGTTTTTCCAGGCGCATCGAGAGATTTTTCAACTGGATTTTTGCGATCGACGCGATATGCTTTTCGGACAGGGCGTGGAACACCACGACTTCGTCTATCCTGTTGATGAATTCCGGCCTGAAATAGGTTTTCACTTCCGATAATACGGCGAGCTTGATCACGCCGTAATCGTCCCCCGACATCGCCTGGATGTTTTGGGAACCCAGGTTGGAAGTCATCACGATGACGGTGTTCTTGAAGTCGACCGTCCTGCCCTGTCCGTCCGTCATCCTGCCGTCGTCCAGCACCTGGAGCAGCACGTTGAAGACGTCGGGGTGCGCTTTCTCGACTTCGTCGAGCAGGATCACCGAATAGGGCTTTCTTCTCACCAGTTCGGTGAGGTAGCCGCCCTCCTCATAGCCGACGTAGCCGGGAGGGGCGCCGATGAGCCTGGCGACGGAATGCTTTTCCATGAATTCCGACATGTCCACCCGGATCAGATGGTCTTCGGAATCGAAAAGGAATTCTGCGAGGGTTTTGCAAAGCTCGGTTTTTCCGACGCCGGTCGGGCCCAGGAAAAGGAATGAACCGTAGGGTCTGTTCGGGTCGGCAAGCCCTGCGCGCGAGCGCCTGATGGCGTCCGCCACCAGTCTGACCGCCTCGTCCTGGCCCACCACGCGCTGGTGCAGGTAGTCTTCCATGGCGAGCAGCTTTTCTCGCTCGCCCTGCAGCATCTTGGATACCGGGATGCCGGTCGCGCGGGAGACGACTTCGGCGATTTCTTCCGTCCCGACCTGGGTTCTGAGCAGCTTGTTCGGCACCTGCTCCTCTCCCGCCTTCTCTGCAGCCTTGAGCTGCGCTTCGAGCTGGGGCAGTTTGCCGTATTGCAGTTCGGCGACCCGATCCAGTTTTCCTTCGCGCTGGAATCTTGCTATGTCTATCTTGAGTTTGTCGATTTCCTCCTTGATGTGCGCGCTGCCCTGGACCTTGGCCTTTTCCGCCTTCCATATTTCTTCCAGGTCATTGTATTCGCGCGTGAGCCTTTCGAGTTCTTCCTCAATCAATTTCAGGCGTTTCCTGGAGGCCTCGTCCTTTTCCTTTTTCACCGCTTCGCGCTCGATCTTGAGCTGGATGACGCGGCGATCCAGCCTGTCCATGACTTCCGGCTTGGAGTCGATTTCCATCTTGATCCGGGCCGCAGCTTCGTCGATGAGATCGATCGCCTTGTCGGGAAGGAAGCGGTCGGTGATATAGCGGTGGGAAAGCTCTGCAGCTGCGACGATGGCGGGATCGGTGATGTCCACCCCGTGATGCAGTTCGTATCTTTCCTGCAAACCCCTCAGGATCGCGATGGTGTCTTCCACTGAAGGCTCGTCCACCATGACTTTCTGGAAGCGCCGCTCGAGCGCCGCATCCTTTTCGATGTATTTGCGGTATTCGTCCAGGGTGGTTGCGCCGACGCAGTGCAATTCGCCCCGGGCGAGCGACGGTTTGAGCATGTTTCCTGCATCCATCGCGCCTTCTGCCTTGCCGGCGCCCACCATGGTGTGGATCTCGTCGATGAACAGAATGATTTCCCCCTCGTCCTGCGCGACTTCCTTGAGCACGGCTTTGAGTCTTTCCTCGAATTCTCCGCGGTATTTCGCGCCAGCCAGGAGGGCCGCCATGTCGAGCGACAAAATGCGCTTGTTCCTGAGCGAATCGGGCACTTCCCCGTTCACGATGCGCTGTGCGAGACCTTCCACGATGGCGGTTTTGCCGACCCCGGGTTCGCCTATCAGTACGGGATTGTTTTTCGTGCGCCGCTGCAAAACCTGTATGGTGCGGCGGATTTCGTCGTCGCGCCCGATCACGGGGTCGAGCTTTCCGGCTCGCGCGCGTTCGGTGAGATCGAGCGTATATTTTTTGAGGGATTCTCTGGCTCCTTCCGCGTCGGAGCTGGTCACCTTTTCTCCCCCCCTGAGGGCCGAAATCGCTTTTTCCAGGCTATCCCTTTTTACCCCGTGCTGTTTCAGGAGCTGCCCGGTTTCCCCCTTGTCCTGGGTCAAGGCGAGCAGGAAGAGTTCCGAGGCGATATACTGGTCGCCCAGTTTTTGTGCCTCCTTCTCGGTCAAATTGAAGAGATTGGAAAGCTCCCTCGAAATGGAAATTTCCCCGCCATGTCCCTCGACCTTCGGCAGGCGGTCGAGGCTTTTCTTCAGCGCATCTTTCAGGGGCTGCGGATTGATGCCGATTTTTGACAGGATGGAGGGAATCGCTCCGTCCTGCTGCTCCAGGAGGGCAAGAAGCAGGTGCTGAGGCTCGATATACGGGTTGTCGAGCCCAATCGCCATGCTTTGCGCGTCGCTCAGTGCTTCCTGGAAAAGGGTGGTAAGTCTGTCCAGTCTCATGATCGGTCCTTGAGGATAGTGTATGCCATGCATGTGAGGTTGCATCGCCCATTTTCAACCCCGAATATCGCGCACCAAGTCGGTGCGATTTCCTTGATCTTTGAAGGGAATCCATTCATCATATCAGGATAATCGCAAGCTCAAGAGGGAGTCGGTCATTGATGACGCCCGAATTCGAAGATTCGATTATTGACCATAAACATACCATTCAAAAGGGGGGGCACGATGAAATGGAGGATTCTGGCAGCATTGCTCGCGATGACGATGCATCAGGCAATGGCGGAAGAGATTGAAGGGGAGCCGCCGATACCTGAAATTCACGCACTCAACATGAACGTCGGTATCGTTTCACAATACGTTTATCGTGGGCTTGCCCAGACGAACGGCAATCCGGCGATCCAGGGCGGAATAGATTATGTGTACAAGGGTTCTTTTTATGTCGGTGCATGGCTGTCGAATTCGAGCTACTACAGCGACCTGATGACCGGGGCAAGCTCCAGCCTGGAAGTGGACGGATATGCGGGATACAAGGGAAAGTTTGCGGGTGACTGGAATTACGATGTGGGTTACCTGCACTACGATTATCCGGGAACCTATCCTGCGGCATCCCTGGCTGCAGCGCACCTGGTGAACCCGAATTCGAACGAGATTTATGGAGCATTGGGCTACAAGGAGGTTTCAGTCAAATATTCCAGATCGACCGGCGCATTGTTCGGGATACCGGGGTCTTCCGGAACCTATTACCTGGAGGCGAATGGAGATTTTCCATTGTGGGAGACGGGATTGACGCTTTCCCTGCATGCCGGGAGGCAGTCTTTTCAGGGCGTGACGCCTGACGGGACACCCAACGCCAGCCTGTTCTCGTATACCGACTACCGGATCGGGATAAGCCGCGACATACACAAGTATATTGTTTCCCTTGCCGCGACCACTACCAATGCCAATGCGTTGGGCTATACGAATCTGTATGGCAGGAACGTGGGTGCAGGGCATATCGTCGCTTCGGTCTATCGCGAGTTTTGAGCTCAGGGGTTCCTTGGAGAAAAGGGCGGTTCGAAAGCCTGCTCTTTAGTTGCAGTTTAATATCAGTTGATTATAACATACTGAAGTTCTTTGGTAGCCATGGAACGTGTCCCAGCTCGTCTATAATGGAATCGAAATGATTGCGATGTAGCATCCCGGATTAATTACAACGATGGAGGATCACCATGGCGCATATCGTCATTCTCGGAGCCGGAACTGGGGGCATGCCGGCCGCTTACGAAATCAAGGAAGCAATCGGAAAGGAGCACAGGGTCACGGTCATCAACGCTTCCGAGAAATTCCAGTTTGTGCCGAGCAATCCGTGGGTCGCGGTAGGCTGGAGAAAGAAGGAAGATATCACCTTCGAGATCAGGCCCTATCTCGAGAAAAAGGGGATCAATTTTATCGCGCAACCGGTCACGAAGCTCGATGCCGAGGCGAACAAATTGCATCTGGCCAATGGGGAAATCGTCGAATACGATTATCTCGTCATCACCACAGGTCCCAAGCTGGCCTTCGAGGAAGTCGAGGGTTCCGGCCCCGTCAATGGTCATACCCAATCCATCTGTACAGTCGAGCATGCCGAGAAGGCCTATGAAGCCTACCAGAGATTCGTGGCAGACCCGGGCCCCATCGTTGTGGGCGCAATGGCCGGAGCGAGCTGCTTCGGACCGGCTTACGAATTCGCCTTCATTCTCGACGCCGATTTGCGCAAACGCAAGATTCGCGACAAGGTGCCGATGACTTTCGTGACTTCGGAGCCCTATATCGGCCACATGGGCCTCGCGGGGGTCGGGGACTCGAAGGGCATGCTCGAATCCGATCTCAGGGGCAAGCACATCAAGTGGATCACCAGTGCCAAGGTGACCAAAGTCGAGCCCGGCAGGATGCTGGTATCCGAACACAACGAGAAGGGGGAAGTGATCAAGGAACACGAGCTTCCCTTCAAGTTTTCGATGATGCTACCGTCCTTCAAGGGAGTGGATGCCGTGGCGGCTGTGGAGGGGCTGTGCAACCCGCGCGGATTCGTGATCATTGACGAGCACCAGCGGAGCAAGAAATACAGGAACATCTTTTCCGCGGGAGTTTGCGTCGCGATTCCGCCAGTGGAAGTCACGCCCGTTCCGACAGGCGCGCCCAAAACCGGTTTCATGATCGAGACGATGGTGACTGCCATTGCGCACAATATCCGGGACGAGCTGGCAGGCAAACCCGCGACGGAATCGGCAACCTGGAATGCCATCTGTCTTGCCGACATGGGCGACACGGGTGCTGCATTCGTGGCCATTCCGCAGATCGGCCCCCGAAACGTGAACTGGTTCAAGAAAGGGAAATGGGTGCATCTTGCGAAAATAGCCTTCGAAAAATACTTTATCCGCAAGATGAAGAAGGGAACTTCGGAGCCGATTTACGAAAAATACATTCTTTCCAAGATCGGCATCGAAAGGCTGAAATAACCGGGCGGTCCCGCAATGGGCCCGCGGGTCGGCTATAACCAGAATAGCTGCAGGGGGGTTATGTCCGTGTGAGGAGCGGGAATGGACAGGTATTGGCGTGAAATCGCCCTGACGCTACGCGCGAACGATCACAGCGTTTACTGAAAGGAAGAAACATGTGGTATTTCTCATGGATTCTCGGCGTAGGGCTTGCGATGGCATTCGGCATCATCAACGTGCTTTGGCTTGAGGCCGAATATTTCTGCAAGGCCGATATCGAGGCGGCCAGAAACGGGAGTGATCGGGTAGAATAAGGCTTTTTGCCTGAAATGGATTTGTTTGAAGCAGTCAGGAAGGATGTGAAGGCCGCCCTCGAAGAAGATATCGGGGGGGGAGATGTCACTGCGAACCTCATCCCGGAAGGCGCAATGGCACATGCCACCGTGATCAGCCGGGAGAATGCCGTGCTTTGCGGCACCTCCTGGTTCGAATCCTGTTTCAGAATGCTCGACCCCGGCGTCGAGATCGTCTGGCAGGCGAGGGAGGGCGACGAAATCAAGCCGCATGATGCGCTCTGCACCGTCCGGGGTAACGCCCGATCCCTGCTCACTGCCGAGCGCAGCGCGCTCAATTTCCTGCAACTGCTCTCCGGCATTGCCACGAAAACGAAAAAGTTCGTGAAAGCGGTCGAAGGTACGCATGCGCTTGTCATGGATACCCGAAAGACGCTTCCCGGACTCAGGTTTGCCCAGAAGTACGCCGTGAGGGTGGGGGGCGGGAGCAATCAGAGGATGGGGTTGCATGACGCTATCCTCATCAAGGAAAACCATATCGCAGCTTGCGGCGGCGTGAGAGCCGCGCTGGATGCGGCTGCGAAAGCGCCCAATGTTCCGGTTCAGATCGAGGTGGAAAGCATGAAGGAACTTGAAGAGGCCCTGGATGCCGGAGCGAAGCTCATCTTGCTCGACAATTTCGATATCGACGGCTTGAAACGGGCCGTCGAATTCACCCGGGGCCGGGCCGCTCTGGAAGCTTCCGGCGGGGTGAGACTCGATACCGTGAGAAGCATCGCGCTCACCGGGGTCGAGCGCATTTCCGTGGGCGAATTGACCAAGGATGTAAAGGCGATCGATCTTTCCATGCGCCTCCAGGTCAGCCAGTTCGCATAGGCTATTTCGCCAGATTTTCCAGGATGATTTTCTCGATCGAGCTGCGAGTCGCGTCCACCGTGACCGGCCTCGTGCTCTGGGCGATCGCGGTGTCCGGATCCTTGAGCCCGTGCCCGGTGAGGGTGCAGACGATGGTGGAGCCTTCTTCTATCTTTCCCCGTTCAAGATCCATCAGTACACCTGCGAGCGACGTTGCGGATGCGGGCTCGCAGAAAATGCCTTCGCTCTGCGCGAGCAGCTTTTGAACCTTCAAAATTTCCGAGTCAGTGCATTCGTCGAACCATCCGCCCGATTCTTCCTTGACCTGCCAAGCCTGCTTCCACGAAACGGGGTGGCCGATGCGGATTGCGGTTGCGACCGTCTCGGGATCGTCCACGAAGGCCAGCCGCGAGAACGGGGCTGAGCCGGCAGCCTGATAGCCGAGCATTTTCGGACGCTTCGTTGCTGCGATCTCCTTATGGTAGGGACATTTTCCTTCGCAGTGCACGCAGGACCGGGTATTCTGGCAGACGGATTCCGAATAGCCGATCCAGTGCGCGGTGATGTTCCCCGCGTTGCCAACGGGAAGCGCATGATAGTCCGGCGCATCCCCGAGTTCCTCGATGATTTCGAAGCTCGCCGTCTTTTGACCCTGCAGCCTGAAAGGATTCACGGAATTGACGATGGTCACCGGAGCGCTTTCGGCGACTTCGCGCACCAGACGCATGCCGTCGTCGAAATTGCCGTTGATCTGGATGACGACTGAACCGTGCATCATCGCCTGGGAGAGCTTGCCGAGGGCGATCTTGCCTTCCGGGATCAGCACGAAGCTGGCGATGCCGGCGCGCGAGGCATAGGCTGCCGCTGCCGCCGAAGTATTGCCTGTGGAAGCGCAGATGATCGCTTTCGAACCCGCTTCGACCGCCTTGGTCACCGCCATGGTCATTCCCCTGTCCTTGAAGGAGCCGGTGGGGTTGAGTCCCTCGAATTTCACCAGGATGCGCACATCCTTCCCGAGTTTTTTGGGCAGGTTCCTGAGTTCGATGAGCGGGGTGTTTCCCTCGCCCAGGGAGATGATCGGGGTGTCAGGTCCCACCGGGAGCCTGTTCCGGTAGCGTTCGATGAGTCCGGTATAATGTGTCATGTTCAGTTCCTGTTGAGTTCTTCGAGTCTGATTTTCTTGACGTTTCCTGAAATCACGGGAAGCGCTTCGATTTTCGAGATGGCGCAATCGATGTGTTTCTCCAGGGTTCGATGGGTGAGCATGATGATGTCCACATGCTCCTCGCCTTCACTCGGTTCCTTCTGAACCATGGCATCGATGGAGATGCCGAGGTCGGCGAGAATTCGCGTCACATCCGCGAGCACCCCCGGTTTGTCGAATGCGCGCATCCTGAGGTAATAGGCGGTTTCCACTTCGCTCATCGGCAGGATTGCGACATCCGACATCGCGTCGGGCTGGAAGGCGAGATGGGGGACGCGGTGCTCCGGGTCCGAAGTGTGCATCCGCGTGACATCCACAAGGTCGGCCACCACGGCGGATGCCGTGGGCTCGGAACCTGCGCCTGCCCCGTAATACATGGTTGCACCGACCGCATCGCCCTTCACCAGAATGGCGTTCATCACGCCCTCCACGTTCGCGATCAGGCGTTTCGCCGGAATCAATGTGGGATGGACGCGAAGCTCTATGCCCTTTTCGGTGCGCTTGGTGATCCCCAGCAGCTTGATCCTGTAGCCCAGTTCTTCGGCATAGGTGATGTCTTCGCGGGTCAGCTTCGAGATGCCTTCGGTGTAAGCCTTGTCGAACTGGGTCGGGATGCCGAAGGCGATCGAGGCCATGATGGTGAGCTTGTGCGCGGCATCTATCCCCTCGATGTCGAAAGTGGGATCGAGTTCCGCGTAACCGAGGGCCTGCGCATCCTTCAATGCGTCTTCGAAGCTCACGCCCTTTTCGCGCATCTCCGAGAGAATATAGTTGCTGGTACCGTTGATGATGCCTGCGATCCATTCTATCCGGTTCGCGGTCAATCCTTCGCGCAACGCCTTGATGATCGGTATGCCGCCTGCGACCGCGGCCTCGAAGGCGACGATCACCCCCGCCTTTTGCGCTGCCGCGAAGATCTCGTTGCCGTAAAGGGCGAGCAGGGCCTTGTTCGCCGTCACCACATGCTTGCCGTTCTTGATCGCTTCAAGCACGAGTTCGCGGGCGATCGTGGTGCCGCCGATGAGTTCGACCACGATGTCGACTTCGGGACTGGATACCACCTGGAAAGCGTCATCCGTGACAATGGCCGATCCGCCTGCAAGCTTCTTCGCCTTTTCGATATCGCGGTCGGCGATCATGCCTATCCGGATTTCCCGGCCCGCCCTGCGGGTGATTTCTTCCGCATTTCTGGATAATACCCTGAAAGTTCCGGAACCCACGGTGCCGATTCCCAAAAGGCCTACATTGATTGCTTTCATGTTTTATCTTTTCGTCGATGAATGTGAAGTCAGGAAATATGGCGCCTGCGGTATTGATCCAGGAAGCGCTCTATGCGTCCGATTGCCTCGTTGAGATCGTCTACATTCGGCAAAAACACCACCCTGAAATGATCCGGCTCAATCCAGTTGAATCCCGTTCCCTGAACCACCAGCACCCTTTCCTTCTGCAGGAGTTCCAGAATGAACTGCTGGTCGTCCGCGATCGGATACATTTTGGGGTCCAGCTTGGGGAAAAGATACATCGCAGCTTTCGGCTTGACGCAGCTCACGCCCGGAATCGCGGTCAGAAGTTCCCAGGCGGCATCCCTTTGCTTGCAAAGGCGTCCGGATGGCGCAACCAGGTCGTCGATGCTCTGGTATCCTCCCAAAGCGGTCTGGATTCCGTATTGTGCGGGAACATTGGCGCAAAGCCTCATCGAGGCGAGCATGGTGAGCCCCTCGATATAATCCCGTGCATGATGTTTTTCCCCGGAGACCACGAGCCATCCCGCCCGGTATCCCGCTGCGCGGTAATTCTTGGAAAGCCCGTTGAAGGTGATGCAAAGCACATCTTCGGCGAGAGATGCGATCGAGGTATGCGAATGTCCGTCGTAAAGCACCTTGTCGTAGATTTCGTCGGAATAGATGATGAGCTGATGGGCTCTTGCGATTTCGACGATTTCCTCGAGAAGCGGCACCGGATAAAGCGCCCCGGTCGGATTGTTGGGGTTGATGAGCACGATGGCCCGGGTGTTCGGCGTGATTTTCCCGCGGATGTCGTCGCAATCCGGCAGCCAGTCCGATTGTTCGTCGCAGATGTAATGGACGGGATTGCCGCCTGCTAGCGTTACGGCCGCTGTCCAGAGCGGGTAATCCGGGGAGGGGATCAGCACTTCGTCGCCGTTGTTCAACAGGCCCTGCATCGCCATCACGATCAGTTCGGAAACCCCGTTTCCGATATAAATGTCCTCGATCCGGACATTCGGGATTTTCTTTTCCTGCGTGTAGTGCATGATCGCCTTGCGCGCAGAGAACAGGCCGTTCGAGTCCGAATAGCCGGACGCATTGGGAAGGTTGCGGATCACGTCCTGGATGATTTCTTCCGGCGCATCGAAGCCGAAAGGAGCGGGGTTGCCGATGTTGAGCTTGATGATGCGATGCCCTTCCTCCTCCATCTGCCTGGCATGGGCCATCACCGGGCCGCGGATGTCGTAGCAGACGTTGGAAAGTTTGGCCGATTTCTGAATGGGTTGCACGAATTCTGTCCTCAATGAGCCTCAGGAAAGGCCGTCCTTTTTGAACATGTCCTTGATGCCGCGAACCGCCTGCCTGATCCGCGATTCGTTTTCAATCAGTGCGAAGCGCACATGGTCGTCGCCGTATTCTCCGAATCCGATTCCGGGAGAGATGGCGACCTTGGCCTCATGCAGGAGTTTTTTCGCGAATTCCAGCGAGCCCATTTTGAGGTAGGGATCGGGGATTTTCGCCCACACATACATGCTCGCCCTGGGGTTTTCGACCATCCATCCCGCGCCGTGCAATCCCGAAACTAGGACGTCCCTTCTTTTCTGATACATCTGCCTGATTTCTTCGACGCATTCCTGCGGCCCTTCGAGCGCCAGGATGGAAGCCACCTGGATGGGAGTGAAGGTGCCGTAATCGTGATAGCTTTTCATCCTGGCCAGGGCGGCGACGAGATCGCGGTTCCCGACCATGAATCCCACGCGCCACCCGGCCATGTTGTAGCTCTTGCTCATGGTGAAAAACTCGACCGCGATATCGGAGGCGCCCGGGACTTCCATGATCGAAGGGGCTCTGTAGCCGTCGAAAACGATGTCGGCATAGGCGAGGTCGTGAACCACGTAAATGCCGTGCTCCTTCGCCAGGCTGACGACGCGCTCGAAAAAGGGCAGTTCAACGCACTGGGCGGTCGGGTTGCTGGGGAAATTCAGGATCAGCATTTTCGGCTTGGGATAGGAATCCCTGATCGCTTTTTCCAGTTCCTCGAAAAAATCGATCCCCGGCGTCATCGGAATGTGGCGTATGTCCGCACCTGCGATGACCGGGCCGTAAATGTGGATCGGATAGCTCGGATTGGGAACCAGCACGATGTCGCCTGAACCCAGGGTGGCGAGCGCGAGATGGGCGATGCCTTCCTTGGACCCTATCGTGACGATGGCTTCCTTTTCCGGGTCGAGATCGACATCAAAGCGGCGCTTGTACCAGTTGCAGATGGCTCGCCTGAGCCGAGGGATGCCCTTCGAGACGGAATAGCGGTGGGTTGCGCCTTTTCTTGCCGTCTCGATCATCTTGTCGAGGATGTGCTGCGGGGTGGGTTGGTCGGGATTGCCCATGGAAAGGTCGATGATGTCCTCGCCGGCCTTGCGCGCAGCCGCCTTGAGTTCTCCCGTGATATTGAAAACATAGGGGGGCAGCCGCTTGATTCTGTAAAACTCTTCCATTGGGCTCTTGATCGTGGGGGCGGAAAGACTCGCGCGCATCTTCCGCGAAAAGCTATAATCTTACCTGAGCGCGAATTATGCCGCAAATGGAGAAACTGCATGAAGCTGCACCAGGATATGCCTTCCGGATTGAACCGGATCACGGGCTATGGCGAGGGTTACGTGATGGTCAACGGCGAGCGTTTCGAATGCAGCCTGATCGTCATGCCGGAAATGCTGATGGATGCATGGCAAGTGCCGGGTTTCGATGCGCTTGCAAAGCCCTATTTCGAACCCCTGCTGGCCGTCTCTCCCGAGATACTGCTTCTCGGGACGGGAGAGAAGCAGCGCTTTCCCCATCCTAAAATCTTTCAGGGACTATATGATGCGGGGATCGGCGTGGAAGTCATGGATTCTGCTGCCGCCTGCCGTACCTATAATATTCTGATGGGAGAGGGCCGGCGGGTCGCCGCCGCACTGATCCTGCCCTGATGAAGTCCCTGAAGCACAGGCCGACCTGGATTGCGATCGGCGCAGCGGGAGTCGGGCTGCTGGTATACCTGTCGCTCACGACCCGTCCGCACCATATATTGATGCTTTCTCTGGGTCCCTATTCGCTCGGGGACAAGATCGAGCATGTTCTTGCGTTTGCGACGCCGATGCTCTGGTTCGGGCAAATTCTCCGCTCGCGCCCCGACAGGATCGTCGTCGCGGGTTTTCTGATTGTCCTGGGGGCGGTTCTCGAATGGGGGCAATGGGAAATCGGGGGCTATCCCGAGATCGAATACGGCGATATTATCGCGAGCAGCATCGGCGTGGCGGCAGGATGTCTGCTGCTCAACACCCGGCTCGCGCGCATCATCCACTTTATCGACTCATGCCTGTAGGCCGGCAAGCGCCCTGATGTGGGCGAGCGCAGAGCGTCCGAGAGAGCGGAGTTCGTAGCCGCCTTCCAATGTCGCAACCATTCGTCCCTGCGCATGCCTTCCGGCGATTTCCCTGACTCTTTGCGTTACCCAGGCATAATCTTCTTCGACGAAAGCAAGCCCCGCCATGTCGTCATCGATATGCGCATCGAACCCTGCCGAGAAGAAAATCATTTGGGGCAGGAATGCTTCGAGGGCTGGAACCCAGTCGTTCTCGACGGCTTCCCGCAGCGCGGCGCCGCCGCTCCCCATGGGCAGGGGGATGTTCACCATGCGACTGGAGCGCCCTTCTGTTCCGCTGTATGGATAGAAGGGGTGCTGGAAGATCGAGACCATCAATACCCTGGAATCGTTCCTGAAAATGTCTTCGGTACCGTTGCCGTGATGGACGTCGAAATCGACGATGGCGACCCGTTCGAGTCGGTGATGTGCGAGCGCATGCGCTGCCCCGACTGCCACGTTGTTGAAAATGCAAAATCCCATCGCTTTTTCCCGCGTCGCATGATGTCCGGGCGGCCTGACATTGCAGAATGCGCTTGTGATTTTTCCGGACAGGACATGGTCCACGCCCGAGACGACAGCGCCTGCTGCCCGCCTCGCAGCCTGCAAAGTATGCGGGTTCATGAAGGTGTCGGGGTCGAGTTGAATCAGGCCGGATTGGGGTGAGGCGGTTTCGATTTCCCGGATATGGCCTTCGGAATGGACCCGTTCAAGCTGTTCATGCGTGGCGAGCGGGGCTTCTAATTGAAGCAGGTCGAGGCCGGACAGGCTGAGCGCCTCCGTGATCGCTTTCAGCCTTTCCGGGCATTCCGGATGCCATTGTCCCATTTCATGCAGCAGGCAGTCCGGGTGGCTGATGATGGCAAGTCGGCTCATGCTCCATCTACTAGTGAACATTCCTCATCCAGGCCGGGTTTTGCGACCAGGCGTTCATCCATTCCGGAACGGCATCCCACGGCATCGGTTCCGCTATGCCGTAGCCCTGCGCAAATCCGCAACCCATCCTGATCAGCATCTGGCCCTGCAAGGTCGATTCCAGCCCTTCTGCGATCACTTCCATGTTGAAGATTTTGGACAGGCTGACAATGCTGCGTATGATCGCCAGATTATCCTTGTTTTCGAGCATGTCGGCCACGAAGCTCCGGTCGATCTTGATCCTGTCCACAGGCAGATTCTTGAGGTAGGAGAGCGAGGAATAGCCCGTTCCGAAATCGTCCAGGGAAAGCCTGACGCCGACGTCCCTGCAGTCCGACAATATCTGCAGGATGGAATCGAAGTCCGCTATGGCAGTCGTCTCCAGGATTTCAAGCTCGATGCGGGAAGGTTCCACTTCGGGATGGGCCTTGAATGCAGCTTTGAGCATGGCGAGAAAACCGGGGTCCTGGAGTTGGCGTCCGGCGACATTGATGCTGGCCTCTACCACGAGGCCATTGCTTTGCCATGCCTCCACCTGTTCCAGGACCTTGTTGATCACCCAGGTGCCGATATCGACGATCAACTGCGTGTCCTGAACAGCGGGCAGGAAGTCGCGGGGAAGTGTCAATGTGGCGAGATCCGGATCCTGCCAGCGAATGAGCGCTTCGAGCCCCGTGACCCGGCCGCTCTTGAGATTGATCTTCGGTTGATAATAAAGGCGAAGTTCGCCGTTCTTCAGCGCGGATGCAATCCGGATCTGGCGTTCATGGTTCTTTCTCGCCATGACATCCATCCTGGAATCGAAGAAATGGTATTGATCCCGGCCGGATTGCTTGGCATGGTACATGGCCATGTCGGCCTGACGCAAAAGCGTTTCCGGCTCGGCGTCGTTTTCAGGGTAGAGCGCAACGCCTATGCTGGGGGACACGGAAACCGGCATGCCGTCAATGAGAAAGGGCGAATTGATCGTGCTCATGATGCGGTCCAGGCTGCTTTGCACTTCATACCTGTCGGAAGCCTCCTGCAACACCACGAATTCGTCTCCCCCGATGCGGGCAGCGGTGTCTTCGGCGCGGATCGCCTTTTTCAGCCTCAGGGCGACTTCCTTCAACAGCATGTCTCCTGCGGCGTGTCCCAGATTGTCGTTGACCGATTTGAAGCCGTCGAGGTCGATGAAAAGCACGGCAAGAAGCTTGCCCTGTCTTTTCACGCTGGCCATGGAATGTATCAGGCGGTCGTGCAGCAATACCCTGTTGAGCAGCCCTGTCAGTGCATCGTGGCCGGCTTGCCAAAGCAGTTGTTTGTCGCCGCTGATGTCATGAAAGGCGATTACCGTGCCTGTGATTTCACCGGCGTCGTTCGCGACGGGCCCTGTCGATTCGTCTATGCCGATTTCTGAGCCATCCTTGCGGATGAGAAGCAGGTTTCTTCTTGAACCGGCCGCATTTTTCCTGAGAGCTGTCAAAGCCGGGTTTTCCGCAGTTTCACGGCTGGTTTCGACGAGTATTCTGAATACCTCGGAAAGAGGCGATCCGGCGGCATTTTCGCTTCGCCACCCCGTGAGTTTTTCGGCCTCCGGGTTGATATAGGTGATATGACCGTTCAAGTCTGTTGTGATCACGCCATTGCGGAGCGACTGTAATATGGATCGAAGGCGTGTATTTTCCGATGCGAGGGAAGTCCCGCTGGAGGCATTCCGGCAGATGCAAATTGCCTTGTCGCCTGCCGGCAGGATGCTCGCTTCATACCGCTTTTCCATGCCGGATGAAGTCATGGCGAACTCGAAGAATCCGGCTTGGCCTGTTTCGATGGTTCTCCGGATGGCTCCCAGAATTTGCCTCGCACCTTCTTCCGGGAGGGTTTCGTGAAGATGTCGGCCTTTAACCAGAGGCATTTCCCGTCTTCCTGGCAGGATTTCTAGGCAGCGTCCCTCTTTGTCGAACAGGGCGGTATCGAGCGGAATGGTTTCCAGAACGGCTTGCTGACGCAGGACTTCCCTGTGACATTTCTTCGCTCGCCACTCCATGCACAGCGCCAGAATGAGCGTGAGAAGCGAAATGCCGGCCCCCAGAACTTTTACATCAGTTGACTGGTGGGATTGCGTCGAGCTGGTGGAAGGCCGGTAAAGCGGGGCTGCATGCAATGGAATGGAAGGCAGGAGGAGAAGAATGAGCCAGGGAAAAGTGCGCTGCAGCAATGTTTGAAGGGTTTGATAAAGTTTTATTATCATAATCCACTGAAAATAGTGAAAAACACTATCTACAGTAGATCAATTTCATCGAGATGCAACTTGCGGAATTTTGGGGCTAGGCTACCTTTTCGGGTTCCCTTGAAAAATTGAGCAGAATCTTCTCGTTTTCGTCGAGATCCACTTCGACTTCCCCGCCTTCGGAAAGCCTGCCGAAAAGGAGTTCGTCGGCAAGCGCGCGCCTTATCGTGTCCTGGATCAGTCTCGCCATGGGTCTTGCCCCCATTAGGGGGTCGAAGCCGTGCTTGGCAAGATGGGCCTTGAGCGCCGGGGTGAAGGAGATTTCCACCTTTTTCTCGTGCAGTTGCTCTTCAAGCTGGATCAGGAGTTTGTCGACGATGCGCAGAATGATTTCCTGGCTGAGCGGCGAGAAGGAAATGGTTGCATCCAGCCGATTCCTGAATTCGGGGGTGAAAAGCCGCTTGATCTCCGCCATTTCGTCGCCGGGCTCTTTCGCCTGGGCGAATCCGATCGACGTCTTGGCCAGGGATTCTGCGCCGGCATTGGTCGTCATGATGATGATGACATTCCTGAAGTCGGCTTTCCTGCCGTTGTTGTCGGTCAGGGTGCCGTAGTCCATCACCTGCAGCAGGATGTTGAATATGTCGGGATGGGCCTTTTCGATTTCGTCGAGCAGCAATACGGAATAGGGATGTTTGGTGATGGCTTCGGTAAGCAGGCCGCCCTGTTCGAAACCCACATATCCCGGCGGGGCGCCGATCAGCCGCGAAACCGCATGGCGCTCCATGTATTCGGACATGTCGAAACGGATGAGTTCGATGCCGAGGGCATAGGCGAGCTGCTTCGCGACTTCGGTTTTTCCCACGCCCGTGGGTCCGGAGAAAAGGAAGGCGCCTATGGGTTTTTGCGGATTGCCGAGCCCGCTTCGAGTCATTTTGATCGCAGCGGAAAGGGCTTCGATGGCCTTTTCCTGGCCGAACACGACCGCTTTCAGGTCGCGGTCGAGCATCTTGAGGGCGGTTCTGTCGTCGGTCGAGATCTGGCGCGAAGGAATGCGCGCTATCTTGGCGATGATCTCTTCGATGTCCTGTTTTCCGATCACCCTTTTCTGTTTCGATTTTGGCAGGATGCGCTGCGCAGCACCCGCTTCGTCGATCACGTCGATGGCCTTGTCCGGAAGGTGGCGGTCGTTGATGTAGCGCGCGGCCAGTTCCGCCGCAGTGGAAAGCGCGGCGGAGCTGTACTTGACCTGGTGGTGGGCTTCGAAGCGCGATTTCAGGCCGCGCAAAATGGCGATGGTGTCGGCTATGCTGGGTTCTTCCACGTCGATTTTCTGGAATCTTCTGGAAAGCGCATGATCCTTCTCGAAAATGCCGCGGTATTCGAGATAGGTCGTGGCTCCGATGCATTTCAATTGCCCCGAGCTCAGCGCGGGTTTCAAAAGATTCGATGCATCGAGCGAGCCGCCCGAGGCGGCGCCGGCCCCGATCAGCGTATGGATTTCGTCGATGAAAAGAATGCTGCTGGGATGATCGGAGAGCTGCTTCAGGACGGCCTTCAGCCTCTGCTCGAAATCTCCCCGGTATTTCGTTCCTGCGAGGAGCGCCCCCATGTCCAGCGAATAGACGCGGCTCTGCTTCAACAGGTCGGGTACTTCGCCTTCGATGATTCGCCGGGCGAGGCCTTCCGCGATAGCAGTCTTTCCGACGCCGGCCTCCCCCACCAGAAGGGGGTTGTTCTTGCGCCTGCGGCAAAGCGTCTGGATTACCCTGTCGAGTTCCTGCGATCTGCCGATGAGCGGGTCGATTTTCCCGGCGAGGACCATCGCATTGAGGTTGATCGTGAAATTTTCCAATGCGCCCGAAGCAGACTGCTCGTGCTCGCCTTCGGTTTCCGTCTCGGCCTTGGCCTGTTGCGGCTGCCCCACCTTGCTGATGCCATGGGAGATGTAATTTACGACATCCAGGCGGGTGATCCCTCTTTGATGCAGGAAGTGAACCGCATGGGAATCCTTTTCTCCGAATATTGCGACCAGCACGTTGGCCCCGGTGACTTCCTTTTTTCCGGATGACTGGACATGCAGGATGGCGCGCTGGATGACGCGCTGAAATCCCAGGGTGGGCTGGGTGTCGATTTCTTCGGTTCCAGACACGATGGGCGTATGCTCGTTCAGAAATTCGTTCAGCGCATGGCGCAAATCTTCCATGTCGGCCCCGCATGCGCGCAGCACTTCGGCTGCTGCCGGATTGTCCAGCATCGCGAGCAGAAGGTGCTCGACCGTGATCAATTCGTGCCGCTTTTGCCTTGCTTCGACAAAGGCCATGTGCAGACTGACTTCAAGTTCCTGGGCGATCATTTACATTTCCTCCATCACGCATCGCAACGGATGTTCGTTTTGCCTTGAAAAGGCAACTACCTGCTCCATCTTGGTTTCGGCAATATCCTTCGGATAAATGCCGCATACCGCCTGACCTTCCCTATGTACTTTGAGCATGATTTGCGTCGCTTGTTCTCTGCTCTTCGAAAAAAAACGCTCCAGTACCACGACCACGAATTCCATAGGAGTGAAATCATCGTTCAGAAGAAGCACTTTGAACATGTCTGGCGGCTTTGTGCCGGACTTCTTCGGTTCGATGACGGTTTTTTCCGCTGCAGTCATGGTTCAATTCTAAACATTTCCTGCAAAACATCAACCTGGTCTTGGCTGGATCGAGTCCGGATTGACTGGGGCGCCGCGGCTTGCTATAGTTACGTTCTCTGACGCGGGGTGGAGCAGTCTGGCAGCTCGTCGGGCTCATAACCCGAAGGTCACAGGTTCAAATCCTGTCCCCGCAACCAATTCCCAGGCCCGGTCCCAGAGACCGGGCTTTTTGTTTTCAGGGTTCCGAGGCGAGGCGATGCGCCCATCGGGTCGTCTCAGGAAGCCGGTATTTCGTGGTACAGGCCATCACGAAATAGATTGCCGTCGCGAGATCGATCTTGTGCCCTATGGAAACATAGACCGGCTTGACGCTCCGCCTTGTCCTCAATACTGCGCCTATGGTTTCTTCCCTGTCCGTCAGGGGTACCCAGCTTCCCTTTTCGTTGCCGACATCGTCGTGGGACCCGATAAGACGGGTTTTCGCAACCCCGATCGAGGGGATTCCCGTAGTGATGCCGAGATGGCAGGCGATGCCAAAGCGGCGGGGATGGGCGATTCCCTGCCCGTCGCAAAGCAGAAGATCGGGGAGGATGGCGAGTTTTTCAAGGGCGCCGAGCACCGAAGGCGCTTCCCTGAAGGAAAGGAGTCCGGGAATGTAGGGGAAGGATGCGGGAAGTCTGGATCGGGCAACTTCAACAAGTTCGAGGGAGGGGAATTCCAGGACTGCAACTGCGGCGATGGCGAAGCCGTCCTTGAAACCTGCGTCCACTCCTGCGACATGGTTTATTTTTCCATACTCGTTGCAGCGGACGATTTCTCCCGCCAGGGTTTTCTGGACAAGGACGGCTTCCTTCGGGGACAGGTCCCAGGCATGGCGCTGCTGAAATTTCATGTTCCTGATTCTAGAGCCTGCTAAGGAATTTTTCGAGTCGTCCCTCTTGCGCATTGGATCGAGTGCCTATAGAATTCGGCCCTTTCCTTGATTGAGCGGAACCTGGATCGGGAAACGCGGGGCTTGCAAGGTTGCGCGGAAAGCTGTAAGATTCCGCTTCTCTGCTGGCGCCATTGCAGGAATGTGTCAGCGGGAATGTTCTTTAAAAATATACAGTCGATAAGTGTGGGCGCTTGATGTCCGGGAGCGAGCCTTATGGTTCGTAACTT
>JAJZRP010000027.1 GCA_021802655.1 Pseudomonadota bacterium | reverse complement strand
ACCAATTCCTAGGGGCGTCCAATCATTCAATCGCGAATCTTTGGGGTATCGATGGGAAAGCTTACCGACAAGGCCGCAAAGCCCGCAGACAGGGACTTCAAGCTCTCTGAAGGCGACGGGCCCTAGGTGTTTCGCCAGTTCTTGGCTGTAGTGGCTGATTCTCTTCACATGTTCGCCAGTCTCGTCATCGCGAAATTCCGCTGGATCAGGGTGAATATCGATTCGACGAAAGATTCCTGCGCGTTCATGCACCTTGGTTTGTTGCCTCCTTATTTGCGATTGTTATGATCTCTGCGTGGTTCAGCTTGCCTTCCTCGATCAGGAAATCCAGGAATACCTTGGCGGTGAGTCCGAGCTGCTTGCCTTTCAGATGCACCGCATGCCACATTCTGTGAAGCGGAAAGTTATCGACATCGAGGACAACGATCTGTCCGTAGCGAAGCTCCAGGCTCAGGCTGGCCAGGGGTATAACGGATACGCCGAGCCCGGCCATGATGGCCTGCTTGATCGCTTCTCCGGAACCCAGTTCCATGTAGGGACGCAGGGTTATGCCTGCCTTGGCAAACAGTTCTTCCGCTGCGCTGCGGGTGCCTGAACCCGCTTCGCGAACCAGAATTCTTTCTCCTGCAAGTTCAGAAATGGGGATGTTCTTCCTGTCACGCATGGGATGGTCGGGGTGCGCCGCAAGCACGAGCGGGTTTTCCATGAAAGGGTGCATGGTCAAATCGAGCGACTCCGGAAATTGCTGACCCAGTATCACGAAATCGTCGAGATTGCCGGCCAGCCGCTCGGAGATGCGCAAGCGGTTCGTGACAGTCAGTTGGGGCTGGACGTCGGGATAGATGCGCAAAAAACGCCCAAGGATATGCGGCATGAAGAACTTGGCGGATGTGACCGCAGAGAGTTTGAGCGGGCCGGCTACCTTGCCCTTCATGTCGTTCAGAGACAGATGAAGCGATGAAAGCTTCGAGAGAACCTCCACGACGGCGTCGTAAACCAGATCGCCGGCCCTTGTGATGAGAAGCTTTTTCCCGCTCTGCTCGATTAGCGGCAGCCCCATGCTTTCCTCGAGGCGCTTAACCTGAATGTAAACCGCAGGCTGGCTGAGATTCAGCTCTTCTGCTGCCCGGGTGTAGCTCTTATGACGGGCAACCGCTTCGAAAAGCCGCAGCTGCTGGAGTGTCCAATGATGAATCATTTACTTTGGTAAAACTTGTAAATTTGAAATATTAAGTTCTTTTTATTACATGTCATGGGTTAAAGTCAATCCCGCAGGCAAAAAACACATGGTTTGCAAGATGGCGCGGCCGAGCCAGCCCGCCGTTTTGATGATGCTCACCTTAATACAAGGAGTAAAACATGGCAAAAACCTATCAAGCGGGTGTCAAGGAATACCGGCAAACTTATTGGGCGCCGGACTATGTTCCCTTGGACTCGGACATTCTGGCTTGCTTCAAGATCACGCCCCAGCCGGGGGTCGATCGTGAAGAAGCTGCAGCAGCGGTCGCTGCGGAATCGTCTACCGGAACCTGGACCACTGTCTGGACCGACCTTCTGACCGACCTCGACTATTACAAGGGTCGTGCCTATGCCATCGAGGACGTTCCGGGAGATGACACCTGCTTTTATGCCTTCGTCGCCTATCCCATCGATCTCTTCGAGGAAGGTTCCGTGGTCAACGTTTTCACCTCCTTGGTGGGCAACGTTTTCGGCTTCAAGGCGGTTCGTGCGCTGAGGCTGGAAGACGTGCGATTTCCTCTTCACTATGTGAAGACCTGCAATGGTCCTCCCCATGGAATCCAGGTCGAGCGCGACAAGATGAACAAGTACGGCCGTCCGCTTCTCGGATGCACCATCAAGCCGAAGCTCGGTCTTTCCGCTAAGAACTACGGCCGCGCCGTCTACGAATGCCTCAGGGGCGGTCTCGACTTCACCAAGGACGACGAGAACGTGAACAGCCAGCCTTTCATGCGCTGGAGAGACCGCTTCCTTTTCGTGGCGGACGCCATTCACAACGCGGAAGCGCAGACCGGGGAGCGCAAGGGGCATTATCTGAATTGCACGGCTCCTTCCCCTGAAGAGATGTACGAGCGCGCCGAGTTCGCCAAGGAACTCAAGATGCCCATCATCATGCACGATTACCTCACGGGCGGCTTCACCGCCAATACAGGCCTTGCGCGCTGGTGCCGCAAGAACGGCATGCTGCTTCACATCCACCGCGCCATGCACGCCGTGCTCGACCGCAATCCGCACCACGGCATCCACTTCCGCGTGCTGGCCAAGGCGCTGCGCCTTTCCGGCGGCGATCACCTGCATACCGGCACCGTCGTCGGCAAGCTCGAAGGCGACAGGGCGGCAACCCTCGGCTGGATCGACCTGCTGCGTGAATCCTATATTCCGGAAGACCGTTCCCGCGGCATCTTCTTCGATCAGGATTGGGGATCCATGCCTGGCGTATTCGCCGTGGCTTCCGGCGGCATCCATGTCTGGCACATGCCTGCGCTCGTCACCATCTTCGGTGACGACTCGGTTCTCCAGTTCGGCGGCGGCACCTTGGGTCACCCCTGGGGCAACGCGGCTGGTGCCGCAGCCAACCGCGTCGCGCTGGAAGCCTGCGTGGAGGCGAGGAATCGCGGAAGGAACCTGGAACGCGAAGGCAAGGAAATCCTGACCAAGGCGGCAGCCAGCAGCCCGGAACTGAAGATCGCCATGGAAACATGGAAGGAAATCAAATTCGAATTCGACACTGTCGACAAGCTCGACGTGCAGAACCGCTGACACCATTTTAAAAGGAATTGAATCATGGCTGACGTACAGGATTACAAGCAAGCAATCAAATACGAAACCTTTTCCTATCTGCCTTCCCTTTCGCCGGAGGAAATCAGGGAGCAGATCAAGTACATCGTCAACCAGGGCTGGAATCCTGCAGTCGAGCATGTCGAACCGCAGCGCTCTTTCAACCATTACTGGTACATGTGGAAGCTTCCGATGTTCGGAGAGCAGAGCGTAGACCGCATTCTTTCCGAACTCGAAGCATGCCATCGCGAGCATCCGGGCCACCATATCCGGCTGATCGGCTACGACAACTACTCGCAGTGTCAGGGAACGGCCTTCGTGGTTTACAGGGGAGCCTGAAGACCGGGTTTCCGGTCAATCGAGAGACGAGCATGAGGACAGAATGATGTCTGGACAAACTTCAAGCGATGCGCGAAATGCCGCGATGGCAAGGCGCCGGGCCATCTCAAAAGGCGGCGCAGGGACCTTGTCGAAGTCGGATTCGGCGCTGGCAGGGTTGAGCGGAAATGAACTGGCTCGTGCAAGGCGGGCGATGCTGGCCAAGGGCGGCAAGAACCTGTCGTCCCCGCCTGCCCCTTCTGCGGTAACCGCGCAGGTGGAGTATGCCAAGCCGCAGCCGCAGCCCGAAGAAAATACGCCTCGAATGGAATCGCAATGCGGGCGGGAAGCCGCCAGGCAGCACCGTGCGAGGCAGTGCATGGGCAGGGGGGATGCGCCGAGTTGCCGTCCCTCGGGCAGGATTCGTCCCGTTCCGAGAAAGGTGGAATTCGGCACTACCCTCTCCGGAGCTCTTGTGAGCGGCAGCCAGGTCGAACGCACCATGCAAATTACGGGAAACGAGGCTGGCACGTGCAGAACGGTAACAGGAACGGAATATATCGGATCCCAACAGTTCGAGCAGTTCTGCGGAACGCGACCCGAAGCCGCTGAGCCAAAGATCGGCGTCAGCGAGACGAGCCGGGGAAGCTTTGTCACCGGGAGCCAGATCGGCAGGTCCGTCAGGGTGACGGGCGACGAATCCGGAAGCTGCAAGACCGTGACCGGTACCGAATATCTCGGCGCCGAGCGCTTCGAGGAATTCTGCCAGCGCAGGGGAATCGCGGAGCGGCCTGAAAAGGTGGTGGTCGGATCGACCCAGGGCAAGGGAATGGTGGTGACGGGCTCAGACGAAGCGCGCGCTTCCCGCGTGACGGGGACTGAACCCGGTTCTTCGCGCGTCATCACGGGCGCCCAGTATTCCGATGCGGGCGTCGCCAGAATGACGATCAACGGCCCTGCAAAGGTGGCGCTGACCCATACCGTGGCAGGCAGGCCTGTGACAGGGACGGAAGTCGGCCGCTCGGTGAAGGTGACGGGAGACGAGGCAGGGGAATGCATCCAGGTTTCCGGATCCGAATATCTTTCAAACGAGCAGTATGTGTCGCTGTGCAACACCCGTCCTGCTGCTGCACCTTCGAAAGTGGCGGAGTCGAGCAGCCGAAGCGGGCAGAGGATCACGGGCGTCATGGCGACTCCCGGCCCAAAGCCGACCGGTGACGAGGGCGTGGGCTGCCGCCTCGTCACCGGAAACGATAATTACAGCGGTCAGGAATCGCCTGCTTCAGTGGAACCCGGTCAAGGCAAAGCGCGCTCTGTTTCCGGAACGGCGCTGGAAGGAACGGGCAGGGTGACGGGAAGCGAAACCGGAAGCAGGCTGGCCATCAGCGGTACGCCCTATGCGAACCGTTCGCAGGGCGATTGCGGCTGCCGCCATGCAGCTCAGACGGCGCCAGTGGCAGCCCAGTCGAGCCGATTCGTTCCCAGGGAGCATGTTGCAAAACAGCCGGAGTTCGAGCCTGCTTCGGCGGATTTCAGCATCACGAGTCCGGCTCGCCAGGCCCAGGGGCGCGTGACAGGCACGCGGTACGGCAGCGCCGAACGCATCACAGGTCCTGGCGACAGGGCAGGCGGTCTGGTGTCGGGCACGCCCGAATTCCGCTATCGCGACGAAGCATCTATTGAACCCGTGCAGTTGCCGAAAAGGGTCACGGGCGAAGGCAGGGAGCAGGGTGCGCGCATCACCGGGGATGACTGGGCAAGAGGCGGCAGGATTACCGGAACGGAAGGAATGTGGTCGCAGGGCCGCAACCCGACGCAGCGCGGAGAGAACCGCAGAATGGCTTCAGGGGCCCGCGCCAACATGGAAATCGAGCGCCCCGAGATTCAGCCGGCGAAAGTGACGGGAAGCAGCGGCAATACCGGAAAAGGCGCCGTGATCACGGTTTCAGGGGGGGCGAGGGGATAGCATGAATACCCGCAATGCCTACGCCCTGAGAGCGCGCCAGACCGGGAAGGTAGCACCTTTCGGGCTGGGAACCGCCCCGAGGCCATTATCTGTATCAGAGGGCATGCCACCCCATCCTGCCTGCGCCACGCTTCCCGAAAGGGTTTGCCGTCATGCGCTCGCCGACCGCAAAGAAAATGCCAGGCTTTATGGCAGGGAGCAGGTCGTGAAGGGACGCTTCGATGCCATCGTGCCTCTACTCAAGGCGATTTCTGCGTTGCAGCACAGTGCGGATTTTGTCGAGCGGGCCCAGGCTCTTGCAAGGCAGCAGCTCGGATATGCATTGCCCGAGGAGATCCTGGAAAACGCGTGGTCGAACGGGCTGGACGTGAAGGCGCTTTACGCCCGCTGCGTATTCGCTGCCCTGCTGGCTTCTGCTGAGGAATATGCTTCCGAATACAGGAGCAAAAACGGCTCGTGGCAGGATCTTCACAGCTTTTTCCTGGATTGCGGGTTCCACGCCATCGACATCAGTCCCTGCGCGGACGGACGCCTGAAGGGGTTGCTTCCCTACATCCTTCGCCTGCCCATCACGCCTTTCATCAGGCGCAAGGCTTATGCAGGCGCGATGTTCGACATCGAGACAGATGTCAGGCAGTGGATGGCCGTGGAACTCGGTCGGTACAGGGAAGGCGTGCCCAATTTCGCGGAAGCAGGAACACGCTATCTGAAGATCGCAGTCTATCACTTCAGCTCTTCCGACCCTCACCATGAAGGATGCGCTGCGCACGGAAGCAACGACAGCGCAGCGATGGAAGCGGCACTGAAGCGTCTTTCAGAGTTTAGGCAGGCGATAGAGAACTCCTTCTGCTGCGGGGCAGGGACTGACATTCTGCTGATCGGCGTGGATACGGATACGGATGCGATTCGCATCCATGTCCCGGACGAAGAAGGGAATCTCTCGGCAAGCCGGTATGTGGACAACGCAGCGCTCTATGCAGCGTCCTTGGGCTTTGGCGAAAACGAGGCGAGGCTCGCGGTGCATCAGGCGATACTCGACGCAGGAATATCGAAGCCGCACGAGGGGATGAGGAGGCTTGTCGCAAACCTCCTGATCAACAATCTTTCCCAGATAGAGTATGTGGCCGAATACTACGGCGGACGCTATCGGGACATCGGCCATGCCGAGCGCTACATCAGCGTTGGAGACGGATTCGAGGAAGTGCAGATGCGCAATGTCGCCTACTATGCGCACCTCCATACCCTCGAGGAGGGGATGCCGGACATGGACGTCGGCATAAAGATTTTCAGGCATTTGATGGCAAGGCGTGGTTTGCCCGTGCCGATCGCCGTCCATTTCAGGTATGACGCAAGGGTTCCCGGTTCAAGGGCACGCGCCGTGAGCCGGACAAGAAGAATCGAGGAAGCGATCCGTTCCAGATATGCGGACCTCGATGCTGCAGGACTGCTCGCCTGTCACCTGACCGTTCAGGATTTGCCTGCTGGAAGCCTGATTGAGGAGATCATTGATGAAAATCATGCAAGTTGAAAAGACGCTTGTTTCGACCAACCGCATTGCCGATCTTGGCCACAGGCCTTTACTCGTGGTCAAAGAGAAGTCCGGAGGAGCGAGGCAGGTGGCGGTCGACCCCATTGGTTGCATACCTGGGGACTGGGTGATTTGCGTTGGCTCTTCCGCTGCCAGAGAGGCGGCCGGAAGCAAGGAATTTCCTTCCGATCTGACGATCGTGGGGATCATCGATCACTGGAGCGGAGACTGACATGGAAATCATGAAGGTCATATCCGATCTGGTGGCGACCCGCAGGGTGGATGGGCTGAAAAACATCTCCCTGCGCGTTCTGGCCGACGCCAAAGGGGCGCTCAGCGTGGCCTGCGACCCGGTAGGCGTACCGGAAGGGAAATGGGTGGTGACGGTCAGCGGTACTGCCGGACGCTACGCTTCCGGGGATCCAAAGCTGCTCACCGATCTCACCATAGCGGGGATCATCGATGAGTGGGATGAAGCTGTTTGAAGTTTGTTTTTTGATTCATTTCTGTAAAGGAGAAAAGCATGGCTGAAGTGACTGGAATTGCCCTTGGCATGATCGAAACGAGGGGTCTCGTTCCCGCGATCGAAGCGGCTGACGCGATGACGAAGGCAGCAGAGGTTCGCCTGGTTGGCAGGCAGTTCGTGGGCGGCGGATACGTGACGGTGCTGGTTCGCGGCGAAACCGGGGCGGTCAATGCCGCAGTGAGAGCCGGGGCTGACGCATGCGAGCGCGTGGGCGACGGCCTTGTCGCCGCCCACATCATCGCGAGGGTGCACAGCGAAGTGGAAAACATCCTGCCCAAGGCGCCCGCCTGAGTGCAGATCTTGACTTGATTGGGAGAAAAAAATGGCTGAAGTGACTGGAATTGCCCTTGGCATGATCGAAACGAGGGGTCTCGTTCCCGCGATCGAAGCGGCTGACGCGATGACGAAGGCAGCAGAGGTTCGCCTGGTTGGCAGGCAGTTCGTGGGCGGCGGATACGTGACGGTGCTGGTTCGCGGCGAAACCGGGGCGGTCAATGCCGCAGTGAGAGCCGGGGCTGACGCATGCGAGCGCGTGGGCGACGGCCTTGTCGCCGCCCACATCATCGCCAGGGTACACAGCGAAGTGGAAAGCATCCTGCCCACTTCCGCAAAATCGGGCGGGGGCGGAAGGGACGCCGAAGTCGCCATGGAGCAGAGCTGAGGTAGACAAATGAAGGCCCGCGTGACCAGCTACCTGACGGATGCGCTTTCCCACGAAATGAGCATCGTGCAGCAATACCTTGTTCAGTCCAGGTTGTGCGCCCTTCTGGGTTTGCCGGAAGAACACTACTTCCGGCGCGAAGCCGGGGAGGAATTGGGGCATGCGGCGCAACTGATAGAAGTCCTGCTGAAGCTGGGCATCTCTCCCAATGCCACCAGGCTGGCACCGGCAAGGCCGGGGCGAAACCTCTTCGAGATGCTGAGCATAGATCGCCAACTCGAAATAGAAGCGATCCGTCTTTACGGGGAAGCTGGTGATTACTGCGAGCGCTTCGGGGATGCGGCCATGACAGGCTTTTTCCTCGGTCTGATGCGCGACGAAGAAACTCATCTGGGCGAGCTGGACAAGATGCTGGCGAGCCTGCAAGGAAAGGAGCAATGACATGAGCAACGGATGGGAAACCGGCCGGTCTTCCATGACTCGGCGCTTCGAATTCGCCTCCTACTCGGAGATGCGTACCTTTCTCGACAGGCTGGCGGAATATTCGAAGGAGCAGGGTTACTATCCCGATCTCAATTTCGGGAAGACCCGTGTCAACGTCAGCATCACGTCGGACAATCCGGATCGCAGCGCTTTTGCGGCCGGGGTGGACGCGCTGGTCCAGGGGTAGCGGGAATGGCGAGCATTGCGCTGGCCAATCTCAAGGGAGGATGCGGGAAGTCGACGCTGGCATTGAACATCGCAGCGGGTCTTGCTCAAAGGGGCAAGGTTGCGCTGATCGATGTCGATCCGCAGGGCGCGCTCGCGCACTGGGCAGACTGGGCGGCAACTGACATTTCCAATCTTCGCGTGCTTTCGGGGCTCGGGAAGCTTCATGATGCCAAAACGAGCTTCGATCATGTGGTGGTCGATTGCCCCCCTTCCGTCGACTGGAACCTGACTGGAAAGGTTCTCGAAGCCGTGGAAATGGTGCTGCTTCCCGTCATTCCATCACCGCTGGATCTCTGGGCGACAAGCGATGCAGCTTCCGCTATCGATAAGGCAAGGCGCTCGAATCCAGCCCTCAAGGCATGGCTGGTGCAGAACCAGGCCGAAGAGCGCAGCGCATTGTCCGGTGCAATGGCCAGAGTGCTGGGCCAGCAGCAGCTCCCCTTGCTGAATACGGCAGTCGGGAGAAGGGCAGCCTACAGGCTTGCGCTTCTCGAAGGCAAAAGCGTTTACCAGATGGGGGCGAGAGGGCGAATAGCGGTTTCCGAAATCGAATCCATCCTGAAGGAGGTATTGGTTAAATGAGCAAAATGGAAGAAAAGCTTAAGGCAAGCATCAAACCCAGGCAGCCTGCAAGAACGAAGCCCCAGCCGAAAAGAAGCTCGCCAGGAAAGGTTGTCGTCAATGACGCTGACCTGAATGCCCCCGATATCCCGCTCCATCCAAGGCGCATCTGGCCTGACTGAATCAGGGAATTGGCATGGCGATTCAACTGGCTGAATATGAAGACCTGCTGGAAGAGCTGGGTGAGGGACCTCGCACCGTGCTCGAGGCTGCCTGGAAGGATGCGGCAAGGGTCTTCTCGCCTCGGGGACTGGATGCCTATGTACGGGCGGCGGCAGGTCTCAAGGCGCTCGGGCGGGGAACCGATCTCGTGGAATCGTTCATAGAGAGTGCGCCCCAGGTCGCCAAGGAGATCGGAGAGCAGGCCGTGGCAGACCTTTTTTCTTCGGCTATCAAAATGTATTCGAAAACGAGCGCAGGCGTGCTCGTCCTGCTTTTCGCCACTGCCCCCACGGCGGCGGCAAGGCTTGGCGAACTGGAACTCTTCAGGGGTTATCTCGCTCTTCTGGATGTGCTGCTCTCCCAGGCACCCAGGGCGCTGCGTCCGATGCTTGAGAAGCTGGATGTGCTGCTCGCCCATCTGACTCTTGGTGGTCTCAGACGATGGGCAATGTGGGGAGCTTCGGCTCACCGCAGCAATTTCGACAGCCAGGCGCGCTATTTCGGGCTTGAAAGCGAGGATTCCGTCGCTGTCATGAAAAAGGAGCAGCGTGGCGTGCTCTTCGTCGATGTGCAGCGCAGATTGATCATGTACCTCAGGGCGCTCTGGGGTAGGGATTTCTTCCTGCGTCCGACATCGGGAGATTTCGAAACGCGCGGAGGCTACAGACCCTATGTCGAATCCTATTTCATCCATCTTCCCGATGCATTCGACAATGCCGGGGAAATATCGGGACTCGAAATATATCGCGCAGCGGCTGCCCATGCGGCTTCCCATATCGTTCATTCTGGTCGCGATCCTGATCCTGAATCCCTCAATCCCGTGCAGCGCGCCTTGATCGGGGCGATCGAGGATGCCAGGGTGGATGCCCTTGCATGCCGTGCATTTCCCGGGTTGAAAGCGATCTGGCTCGGACTGCTTGCGCCCAGAGCGCCGGGGGACGAGCGCTTTGGAGCATTGCTCGACGGCATCGGGCGCGCCCTTCTCGATGAAGACTACAGGGACGACCATCCTCTGGTTGAGGCAGCGAGAAAATCCTTTTCTGCAGCATCGAGCAGGCTGGAAGACAAGACCATGGCGAGGGAAATCGGTCTCGAACTTGCGAAAATCGCAACCGGCATATCTTTCAATCCGAGAACAGACCTGCCCAGTTGCCCGTACCGGGACGACAACCGGCATCTCTGGGCTGAACCGGATGAAGACGAGATGCTCCTTTTGACCGGCCAGCGCACCCAGGTGAGAAAGTACGTCAGCCTGATGGAAATGATCAATACCCTCGATGTCGAGTTCGCAGGGGAAGATGCCGAGGAGATATGGGTCCTTCCCACCGAGCTTTACGACGATGACGGGGTGAGCTTCAACGAGCGCGAAGGGAAGGAGCCTGCCGCTTCCCCTGTCCACTACAGGGAATGGGATTATCAGACCCAGCTCGAGCGGCCGAACTGGGCGACGCTTCTCGAGAAGCGCCCGAAATACGGCGACCCGGGAAAAATAGACGAAGTGATAGAAAGGCACAAGCCTTTGATCAGAAGATTGAAATACCTCATAGAGGCGATCCAGCCGCAGGGCATCATCAGGCAGCGCAAGGTGGAGGATGGGGACGACATCGACATCAATGCTGCAATCCATGCTGCAGTCGATCTTCGCATGGGAATGCAGCCTGATCCGAGGATCGGGATCAGGACACGCCTCCAGATCAGGGACCTTTCCGTTCTGCTGCTGATCGATCTTTCCGAGTCGACGAACGATCCCGTCAGGAATGGAGACGGAGAAGTGAAGGTGCTTGACCTCGCCAGGGAAGCGGCGGCCTTGCTTGCGGATGCTCTGGCCAGGATCGGCGACCCTTTCGCCATCCACGGTTTCGATTCGAATGGCAGACATGAAGTCGAATATTTCAGGTTCAAGGATTTCGACGGGCCTTACGACGAGAAGGTCAAGGCGAGGCTCGCAGGCATGACGGGAAAGCTCTCGACAAGGATGGGCACCGCGCTTCGCCATGCGGGATCCCTTCTAGCGAGGCGACCCAGCCAGAGGAAGCTGATCTTTCTTCTGACGGATGGTGAGCCCGCCGACAACGACGTGCGCGATCCACAATACCTCCGGCACGATGCGAAAAAGGCTGTCGAGGAACTGGCCCGCCAGGGAATCACCACCTTCTGCCTGAGCCTGGACCCTCATGCGGACGAGTATGTTTCCAGGATATTCGGCTTCAGGAATTACATGGTGCTCGACCATGTTTCCAGGCTGCCGGAAAAGCTTCCGACCCTTTACATGAGCCTGACGAGATAAGTCAAAGGAGAATGCCGTGCCGATAATCGATATGAAGGACATGCTGAATCATGCTTGGCGAAACGGGTATGCAGTCGGTGCATTCGAAGTCTCCAGTCTTGAGGTGCTCCAGGCAATCATCGGTGCCGCAGAACAGCACAGGGCGCCCGTCATTCTCGATATTCCTGACGGGGAGGATTGCGAACTGCTCATGGCTGCGGCAGAGATGGCTGCACGTCGGGCCAGCGTTCCCGCAGCACTCCACTGCAGATGGGGATACGACATCGATTCGGTGCTGCATGCAGCGAGAATCGGCTGCAACGGGGTTTCCGTCGACGGATCCGGTCTTTCTCTGGGGGATCACATCGAACTGACAAGGGAAACCTGCGCAATGGCAAAAACCTGCGGCATTGCCTGCGGGGGAGTGCTCGCTGGAGAGGGGCTTACCCATGTTGCGGAGGCAAAGGGTTTTTCAGAAAAAACCGGAATCGACTTTCTGGAAGTTTCCTGCAGCAACAGGGTTTCGGGCGGCAAGGTCAGGCTTGACTGGACAAGGCTGAGGGAGATAGGCGAGGCAGTCGGGATTCCCCTGTCTGCCGAATCAGGCGGCGAATTGTCTGATGAGCAGTATCGCAAGCTTTCAGCGCTCGGCGTGGCGAAGGTAACCTGCAGAATTCCCCTGGAAGATCTCGCCCAGAAGCTGATTCGGGGCAAATCGACACTGCAATCGTTGCTTTCCGGGCTTGCCCTGGCAACGGAGGAAGAAGTAGGGCGATACATGCTCGTGCTCGGTGCAGCCGGAAGGGCAGCCGAAATTCTGGCCCGGTCCAGAATATGGCTGAACGTCGAGCATATCGTGGTCTTCAATGCGCCCTTCTGCTCCGAGGAGGAACTCCGCTTTGCCATGAAGGAAGGACAGCGGATTATGGGAGGCATTCCCGGCGTTCGCGCCGTTCTGGTGGGAAGCGTAACGGAAAAAAGCGCACGCTACAGGCATTGCTGGCTTATCCTGCTCGCTTCTCCTGCCGCCCTGGAAAACTTCAGGAAGCATCCGGATCAGGCTGCATTCGAGGAAAAGCTTTTGCGGCCTGCAACAGTTGACCGCATTGCCGGCGATTACACCATTGTTGATCAGGATACGGGCGCAGAACAGCTCCCTCTCTCGATCGCACAATCTGCAGATGCGGAAAACAGGAATTCGGAGAAAAGATGGCAATACAACAAATGGAGGGTTCATCATGGCTGATGTAGGGATTGTCATGGGTTCGGATTCGGACTGGCCGGTGATGCAGGCTGCAGCGCGCATCCTCGACGAATTCGGCATCATTCATGAGGCCAGGGTGGTATCCGCACACCGTACCCCTGACCTGCTTTTCGACTATGCGGCAAGCGCACGGGATCGGGGATTGAAGGCGATCATTGCCGGAGCCGGAGGGGCGGCCCACCTTCCGGGCATGCTTGCGGCAAAAACGACGATCCCGATACTTGGCGTCCCGATACCGAGCAGGCATCTGCAGGGGCTGGATTCGCTGCTTTCGATCGTGCAGATGCCCAGGGGGATTCCTGTCGCCACTTTCGCGATAGGTGAGGCAGGCGCTGCGAATGCCGCCCTTTTTGCAGCAGCGATGCTGGCAACCACCGATTACGGAATCAGCCAGGCCCTTTCCGGGTTCCGCGAGCAGCAGACCGAAAGGGTGATGAAAATGGAGCTCTCGAAACAGACATGATTCTTCCTCCGGCCAAATTGGGGATGCTCGGCGGCGGGCAGTTGGGCCGCTATTTCGTCATGGCTGCCCACGAACTCGGATACGGCGTGATCGTTCTCGATCCCGATCCCGATTCGGTTGCCGGCAGGATCGCCGACGAGCATCTGGTCGCTTCCTATGAAGACGAGGAAGCGCTGATGCAGCTTGCCAGAAGCTGCCAGGTAGTGACGACAGAATTCGAGAATGTGCCTGCGTCGTCCCTGGCCAGGCTGGAAGCGTATCTGCCGGTTCGCCCAAGCGCCAGGATCGTGGAGATCTGCCAGGATAGGCTGCTCGAGAAGGCTTTCTTTGCCATGCAAGGGCTTCCCCATGCGCCTTTTGCCGTGATCAGAAGTGAAGCGGACATCATGAAAGCGGATCCCGGACTCTTCCCTGGAATACTGAAGGTCGCGAGGTTCGGCTACGATGGAAAGGGCCAGATTGCGGTACAAGACAGGGAAGCTGCACTCGATGCCTTCCTCAATTATGAAGGCGCACTGTGCATCCTTGAGCGCAAGCTTCATTTAGACAGCGAGGTGTCGATGATCCTGGCCAGGGATCCGTCGGGCAACTGCGCCGTCTATCCGCTTGTCGAGAACCGACATCGAGACGGCATTCTCGACTTTTCCCTTGTGCCTGCGGCACTCCCGACAGAATTTGCCGAGGAAGTCCAGCGCATGGCGCTCGGCATTGCGGAAAGGCTCAGCTATGTCGGCGTGATGGCGATCGAATTCTTCATCGTTGGAGGCAAGCTATGCCTCAATGAACTTGCACCTCGCCCCCACAACTCTGGCCATTTCAGCCTCGATGCCTGCATCACCAGCCAGTTCGAACAGCAGGTCAGGGCAGTCTGCGGCCTTCCGCTCGGGAGTGCGGAATTGCTGTCCAATGCGGCCATGTTCAATCTTCTCGGCGATCTCTGGTTCAGGCTGGGACAGGCTGGCGAGCCGGATTGGGCAAGGCTGCTTGTCGTGGAGGGGCTCAAGCTGCATCTCTACGGCAAGAAGAAGGCTCGCCCAGGCAGAAAGATGGGGCATTTCACGCTTCTTGGCAAGGACTGCAAGGACCTTTCCATGGCCGGTCGTAAAGTTAGGGGAGGTCTGGTGTAGATGGGCGGTTTTTCCTGTTCTGGTGCGATATTCAGCCTTCTTACCCGGCATGGCAAGGAAAAAGTCGTTTCTCCGGTACTTGGGGCGAAACTCGGCTGCAAGATCCTGCACACGGACGGTTATGACACCGATCTCTTGGGCACCTTCAGTCGGGAAAGGAAAAGGGCTGGCAGCCAGATCGAAGCGGCAAGAAGCAAGGCCAGGATCGGCATGGAGCTGACCGGATTGAAGCGCGGAATCGCGAGCGAGGGTGCTTTCGGCCCCGATCCATTCACCGGATTGATGCAGTGGAACATCGAAATGCTGGTTATGATCGATGACGAAAAAGGCTTCGAGCTGACCGGTATTGCGCAGCGTCCGGGGAGATTCAGCCACTGTTTCTGCAAAAGCTGGGCCGAGGCAGAAGAGTTTGCCGTTAATGCGGGATTTCCAGGCCACCATCTTGTTGTCCGACCTGACCATCAGGAAGATCCCCGAATCGAAAAGGGAATATCCGACTGGGAGGCATTGAGGCTGTCTTTTGACAGAGCGCTTCGCGAGTCTGACAATGGCATGGTTTTCATGGAAAATGATCTCAGGGCTCATGCCAATCCTGATCGAATGGAAACCATCAGGCTTGCCGCCCTGGATCTCTGCGAAAAGGTCCTTTCACTTTGCCCCGCTTGCGGTGCCCCCGGCTTCTGGTTGTCCGAATATGTCAGAGGGCTGCCCTGTGCCGATTGCGGCATGCCTACCCGACGCCCGATGTCTGAGATCTGGAAGTGCACTGCCTGCACCTTTCATGAGCAAAGGGGGTTGAATTCGGATTCGGCATCCCCCCAGCATTGTGATCGCTGCAATCCCTGAAATTATCGGCTGCCGTAGGGATTCAGCAAGTCGATATGCTGCTTGAGAAATTCCATGAAGGTTTTGGCGACCACTGAAAGCTGTTTGTCCCTGGGCCTGACCAGATACCAGTAGCGCTTGATGGGGAATCCATCGACATCGAGAATCGCAATGTCCCGCTGCGTGGCATCAAGATTGAGCGTACTCTTCGACAGCACGGAAAGGCCGAGCCCGCCGGCGACGGCTTGCTTGATGGCTTCGTTGCTTCCGAGTTCCATTTTCACCCTGAGCGGAAAACCGCGCTCCTCGAAAACCTTTTCGACCGCAAGCCTCGTACCGGAACCATGCTCGCGAAGTATGAACTGCTCATGGGCGATCTCTGCAAACTGGATATTCCGTTTCGCGACAAGCGGATGAAATTGCGGGGCGAGCACGACCAGCGGATTTTCCAGGAAAGGCTCGGATTGGGTCGAGATGTCTTCAGGGGGGATTCCCATGACGTAAAGGTCATCCTGGTTTTGTGCCATTCTTTCCAGCAGGCGGTCCCTGTTGACCACCTCGAGCGAGATGTCGATTCCGGGATACTGGCTGCAGAATGGACCGAGCATCCTGGGCATGAAATACTTCGTCGTGGTGACGGCAGCAATACTCAAGCGGCCCTGCTTCAGTCCTTTCAGGTCGGCAATGGTCTGTTCGAATCTCCCCCAGGAATCGAGCCAGGCGCTGCAGGTGGCATACAGTTCTTCGCCTGCCTGGGTCAGAAACACCTTTTTGCCGATCAGTTCGATGAGCGGCAGCCCGATCTCTTCGTGAAGCAATCTGATCTGCTTTGAAACAGTCGGCTGGGCGACATGAATTTCGTCGGCTGCCCGAGAATAGCTCCTGAGCCTCGCAACAGCTTCGAAAACCTGCAATTGGCGCATCGTTACTCGCATCATGTTCAGGACTCCAAAATCATAGCCAGAAGGGTATGGTTTTCATCATAACAATTCATTTTTATTCTTCAACCTTCTTCCATAGAATGGGCTTCAGCAACTGGCAATTAAACAATCTTGAAGGAGGATATCATGTCCAACAATGTGTCTTTATGCATCTTGCTGGCGCCGATGCTTCTCTTGCTCGTCGGGTCGCTGCCGAGCAGATGGGCAAACAGAAATCCGGCATTGACCGGAAATCTCTGTCACCGGGCCGCAATCGCCGTTTTGCTGGTATCGATCCTTGCAGCCGTTTTCAGGGAAATGCTGCCTGACCAGGCTTTTTCCGGGCGCGCCATCGAATTGCCCTTCGGGCCTACGGTATTGTCCATCGATGTCTTCTACAACAGTGTCACGATGATCCTGATGATGCTCGTTTCATTCGTAGGGATGGTCGTGAGCAGATATTCGATTCGCTACCTTCAAGGTGATCCTAACCAGGGTCGTTTCTTCAAATGGCTGAGCCTGACGCTCGCTTCCATACTGAGCCTCATTGCTTCAGGCAACCTGATCATGTTCATGACGGCATGGGTCGCTACAAGCCTCTGCCTACATCAGCTTCTGATGTTCTATGGGGATCGCCCGGCTGCAGTGCTTGCCGCGCACAAGAAATTCGTCGCGAGCCGGATCGGGGATGCCTGCCTGATCACTGCGATCGTGCTGATCGGGTCCAACTTGCATACCTTCGAATTTTCGGAAATTTTTCATGCCATGGCCGTTCAAGGAGATGAATTGCCGTTCGCTTTGAAATTGGCGTCGTTTCTCATCGTGCTGAGCGCAGCCCTGAAGTCTGCCCAGTTTCCCCTGCATGGATGGCTGATTCAGGTGATCGAGGCGCCGACCCCCGTTTCGGCATTGCTGCATGCGGGCATCGTCAACGCGGGCGCATTCCTGGTGATCCGCATGAGCCCCATTCTTTCCCGTTCCCCGGGGGCGCTTGGGCTGCTTGCTGCAATCGGCCTCGTTACCCTGGCACTGGCTTCGCTCGTGATGCTGACCCAGACCAGCATCAAGGTCTCGCTGGCATGGTCGACGGTCGCGCAGATGGGATTCATGCTGCTGGAATGCGGTCTCGGTCTATACAGTCTTGCCATGCTGCATCTCGTCGCCCATTCGCTCTACAAGGCGCATGCCTTTCTGGCGTCGGGCAGCGGGGTGGATTTTTTCCGTGCGCCCCAGATCGCCTATTCTTCTTCAGGATTCAGGCCCGGCAGGCTGGTTCTGTCTCTTGCGATCTCGATCATGATGACAGGTTCGATTGCATACGTCTTCGGCCTGACGCCCGGTCAGCAGCCTGCTCTTCTTGCAACGAGCGCCATCGTCGCAATTGCAGTCAGCCAGCTCCTGCTTCAGGCTGCAAACATGGATAGAACGCCACCATTTCTGCTTCGTGCGCTCGGTCTCAGCCTGCTGGTATGCATGGCCTACTTCGCACTGCACGATGTATTCGTGAGGCTATTGCAGGATAGCGCGCTTCCCTTACGTGCCACAGGAGCGTTCCAATACACCTTGGCAGTGCTCGTGGTGATCTTCTTCCTCTTCCTCCTGGTGTTGCAGCATATTTTCAGGAATGCGAGAGGAAGCGCATGGGAAGCGACTTACGTGCACCTCTACAACGGCCTGTACGTCGACGTCTATATCACGCGGATGCTGCAGAGGCTTTGGCCGGTTCCTCAAACAATTCAGGCTTAGGGAGATCGATCATGTACAGTTCAACAAATGAAATCACCTATGGTATGGACCATTCCGAATTCAATCCGGGTTCGGCTTGCAACATCGATCGCTTGATCGATTCGGCTTGCTCAAGAATCGCGCCGCTCTGGCCACTCAAGCACTTTGTTGCGGTCAATCCATTTTTCGGGCTCATGGACCATTCTTTCCAGGATGCTTCCGACACGCTTGCGAGAGTGATAGGCAGCAGCCTTTACATGCCGAGGACTTATTACCTTGAACAGCTAGAGTCTGGACGCATCACCGATCAGGACATTGAGCAGGCGATCCGTGCCTGCGGCAGCAGCAAGAGCCTGGAAAATGTCAGGCACGAGCTTTATCTTCCAGCACCCATGCCGAATATGGGCATGGCTTCGGTCAGCGAAGTATTGGACAAGGTGGAAGGCGGAATCTGGACGAGGTTCGTGATGGAATGCATCAGCTTGCATTGCGCCGCCTATTTCGACCTGGGACAGGCGCTTTTTGCCTATCCCTGGAAAGGCAGGACACTATACCAATCCTGGCTGAAAGCTGCAGCGATAGACAACAGCCCAGCCATGATGGGGCTGGCCCATTTCAAAAAGAATGTATCGAGATTGCCCAGTGACCCTCGTGCTGCAATTGCCAGGGCAGTGTCAAAGCTCGGTATACCGGATGTTGCGATCGAACGCTATCTGCATGCATCCCTGCTCGGTATTGGCGGATGGGCGTCCTGGGCCCGATATCTGCGCTGGCAGGCGGAGCTGAAGGGCGGAAAGGACGATTCGCTGATAGACTTGCTCGCTATCCGTCTGGTTTGGGATGTCCTGCTCTTCGAGGAGAAGAAGTCCGCTGCCCTCATCGCTCGGTGGCGTGACATGCTGGCATCAAGCATGCGAGCACCCTCTGAGAAGAGAAAGGCTTCTGCCGAATTGGATAGGATCATGCTCAATGCCACGGAAATCGGATTCCAGCGTTCCGTCATCTCTGGCATCAGGTCCGCAAAAGGTCTCGAAAAAGAGCAAATCAGGCCGTCGGTGCAGGCTGCATTCTGCATCGATGTGAGATCGGAATTCTTCCGTCGCGCCCTGGAAACCGTTGCGCCTTCCGTCCAGACTATCGGGTTCGCCGGATTCTTCGGCATTTTCATCGAATATGTCCCGCTTGGCGCAAAGAGCGGCAATTCGCATGTTCCGGTGATCTTCAATCCTGCCTACAGGATCCACGAAGAAGCGAGAGGTGCGGACCAGGCTGAAGAAGAAAGAAAGCGCCGCATCCGCATCGGGCTTTCCAAGACCTGGAAAATCTTCAAGCTTTCTGCATCTTCCTGCTTTTCATTTGTCGAGTCGGCCGGGTTTCTCTACGTCACGAAGCTGCTTTCAGACAGTTTCGGATGGACGAGGCCTGTTCCCGATCCCCTGAGACAGGGTTTGGACAAATCGATGATCGAAAGAACAGGGCCGAGCCTTTCTGCCAGAAGCGATTTCCCTGCTTCCGGCATACCGGAGCAGGATCGGGTCGATCATGCGGAGCGCATCCTTCACGCCATGTCCATGACCGGAAATTTCGCCCGCCTCGTATTGCTCGCCGGGCACGGCAGCAGCACCGTCAACAACCCCCACGCGACGGGGCTGGATTGCGGCGCATGCGCAGGGCAGACAGGTGAGGCAAGCGCGCGCGTGGTGGCAGCCCTTCTGAACCTGCCGGAAGTCCGTTCCGGTCTCGAGTCGCGAGGCATTGCGATACCGGAAGACACCTGGTTCATTGCGGGTCTGCACGACACCACCACCGACGAGCTCACCCTTTTCGACACGGGCAGGGTTCCTGGCGCGCTTACCGGAGATCTGTTCCTTCTTCGTCAATGGCTTGAGCAGGCGGGAGATCTGAGCCGCATGCAACGCGCCACCCTTTTGGGCATATCGGTCCTGACGGACAAAGGCGTGGAGTCGGATGTGCGTCGCCGTAGCCGCGACTGGTCCGAAGTCAGACCGGAATGGGGGCTTGCAGGCAACGCCGCATTCATAGCAGCGCCGCGCTTCAGGACTGCAGGACTCGATCTCGAAGGGCGCGCCTTCCTGCACGAATACGACTGGCGCGAAGACGGGGAATTCAGGATCCTTGAACTGATCATGACGGCACCCATGGTGGTTGCAAACTGGATCAACATGCAGTATTACGGGTCGGTCGTCGACAATCAGCATTTCGGTAGCGGGAACAAGGTATTGCACAATATCGTCGGTGGGGCGATAGGCGTGTTGGAAGGAAACGGCGGGGATCTGAAGGTGGGTCTTCCGCTGCAGTCCCTGCACGATGGCAAGCGCTGGGTACACGAGCCGCTTAGACTGAGTGTATTCATAGAGGCGCCCAGGGGAGCAATCGATGACATCGCCGGCAGGCATGAAATCGTCCGCAATCTGGTCAATAATGGCTGGATTCACCTGTTCCAGATCGACAGTTCGACCGGGGAGATTTCAAAATGGCGTCCCGATCATGGCTGGGAAACCCCTGCCTTTGAAGGATAGGTTTCGGACGTTCGTGCTACAGCTTCGCTTTGACTTGTGCAGGTTTCATGAAAATTACTGCGGATTTGTCGAAACGGGTCGTCATCGATTCTTCCGTCCTGCAATGGGTCGACTCGCCGATTGCCGGGATCAGGCTGCTGCTGAAGCGAGATGGGCTGGAAGAGGGGGGCACTTCTTTCTTGCGCTATGAGCCAGGCTCCCGATCTCCCCGCGCCCATCATGGGGGCGAAGAGATACTGAACGGCGTTCGTCTGGGCGTGTTTGAGTCGTGCAGGTGCTTCAGCATATCAAATCATAGACAATTGTATATGGTGGATATCATAATAAATCATTATTAATTTTTGTTGGCCTTCCTTAAACTTGTATTCGGCGATTGCAGCCAAGCCGATTGCAAAACCGGATTATTCTTGGGGGAGGCTTTTTGACATTGTCCATTGATGGGTTGATGCCTTCGTGCATCGTGTCTGTGCCCATGTTGTCAGCCCTGCTGATCACGTTCGTTCCTTTCAGGGCACAGCGCCGTGTCGCGAGGCTGAGCGTAGGGATGAGCGCGCTCACCTTCATCTTGAGCGCAGCCTTGCTCTTTTCTTATGTGGCTAACCCTCGCCCGCAATGGTTGTCATCCGGCTGGGCCTGGGGCAGCCTCTACCTCGACCCGCTCAGCAGCGTGATGGCTATCGCGGTCGCCGGCATCAGCCTGGTGGTACATGTGTATGCCGTGCGCTACATGGCCGAGGAACCGGGCTATGCGCGCTTCTATACCCTGCTCGATTTGATGACCGGCACCATTCTGCTGATGGTGTCTGCAGGCGACCTCATCACTCTGCTCGTGGCCTGGCATCTGATCGGCGTGCTGCTTTATTTTCTTCTCGGCCATGATCTGGAGCGCCCTGCCGCTCAGCGCTACGCATTCTGGACATTCTTCACCTATCGCATTGGCGATTTGCCGTTGATCCTGGCCGCCGTTCTGCTCTACAAGGCCTATGGCACGTTTTCGCTTCCCGAGCTGTTCGAGCGCATCGCCGCCACGCCGGATGCTTACCTGGTATTCGGCATGCCGCTGACCATTGCAGTCGGTCTGCTGGTTGCACTCTCCGCTTTTGCCCGTTCTGCGCAGTTTCCCCTGCACACCTGGCTGCCCTATACCATGGAAGGGCCGACCCCGGTATCTGCCCTGATGCATGCCGGCATCGTCAATGCAGGCGGCTTCGTCATCAACCGTTTCGCCCCCGTTCTCATGCATGCGGGTGCGGTGCTGCACCTCGTGTTTGCGGTCGGCCTTGTCACCGCTGTCATGGGCTCGATTCTCATGCTGACCCAGAACGACATCAAGAAATCCCTCGGCTATTCGACCATGGGCCAGATGGGATTCATGTTCGTGGAATGCGGCGTGGGCGCCTTTTCCCTGGCGATCTATCACCTGATCGCGCATGGCTTGTTCAAGGGTACGCTGTTCCTCGGTGCAGGGAGCGTGATCAGCGATGCCCGAAAACAGGATGGCGTTCCCCATGACGACGTTTACACCTTCGTGGTCGAGCGCAAGCCAGTCGCCTCTCGTTTGCCCTGGATGCTGGCAGCTTTGGTGACTGTGGTGGTACCTTTCCTGGTTCTGGGACTGTCGCGCTGGCTGGTAGGCGGAAACTTTGTCGGGCAACAGGGCGCCATCATCCTGTTGTTCTTTGGCTGGGCGACCGGTGCGCAGTTGCTGTTTTCCACCTATCGCCTTCGCGCCGAAAATCCATGGCGCACGATGGCCATGATCGTACTGTCGCTAGCCATCGTCGTGGCAGGTTATACCTTGATCGAACGCGCTTTCGATCTGTTCATGTATCCGGACAGGGCGATCCGGGAAAGAATCTACGCGGCGGCCAGCATTCCGCCTGCCATTTTCGATCCATTGGTGGCCATTCTCACCCTCGCCATCGTGGCGGGATGGTTTGCGACCTACTATACCGTAGCCACCGGCAAGCCTCGCAGCGCAGATACATCCCCTGCAAGGCTTGCATTGTATTCCCTGGTCTCGCGTGAATTTTACGCAGCGGACGTCTATGCCTTGCTCGCGCAGACCGTGCTGGCGCTGTCGAAGCGCATGAATGTGTGGTCGAGGTGGTTATGATGAAACTGCTGATAGCCGCCCTATTCCTGCCGCTGTTTCCGCTCAGCATTGCGCTGAATGGCTTGCTTGTGCGGATGGGAAATCCAGCGGCAAGATTCCTGCTCCTGCTGTTGTGGCCCCAGATCGGGGTATTTATTCTGCATGCGGCAAGGCAGCCAGTGCCGGAAGGCTTTGTCGCATGGTCGCTCCTCAGTTCCGCTTTCTACGCCTTGCGTTTGCTGACGGTGCGAGACCTGGGGCTTTGGGCCGGATTTCTCGCCTCTTCTTCTCTTTCCCTGATCTGGGCACGACATGGTGCAAACGACTTCGACATGCACATTTTTGCATTCTGGTTCAGTTTGCCTTCGGCATTGCTGTTCCTGCTTGCCGGGGCGCTCGCCAGGCGCTTCGGCGCTGCCTATTCTGGTCTTTATGGCGGCCTTGCGAGGAGTGCACCCAGACTGTCCGGGCTGCTGGCCTTCACCCTTCTGGCAGCCATCGCCACACCGCCTTCCCCGGGTTTTTTCGCGATGCTGGAATTGCTCCGCAGGGAAGACACTGCGCCAGCTTTGCTCTTCATCTGGCTGCTTTGGGGCTGGGCTGCGATCTGGCTGATGCAGGGCTTCCTGTCCGGCAGGAATGATTCTGACCCGGCCAAGGATATCGGGAGAGGCGGCACGCTGCTTTTTGCCTGCATTCTGGGGGTCATGGTGTTCGCAAGCCTTTATCTGAAAGGAGGTTCCCTGTGAAAACCGCACTGGGAACCAGGCTGAAGATTCGCGCCATGGTCCATGTGGCAGGGGAGCCCATCCCGTATTTCTGGCCGATGCGAACTTTCATCCACCACAACCCGCTTTACGGACTGGAGCATCTATCCTTCCACGAGGCCATCCTTGAAGGCAGCCGCCTTTTTCACGGCAGAGGCTATCTGCCGCGCGCCATGTATCAACGCTATCTTGCGGAAGGCAAGATCGATCTGGATAGGCTGTCTGTGCAAATAGGGAAATTCCTCGAGGGACAGCCGGAGATTCCGGGGCTGGACGCACACCGCTTGCTGCTCACCCTGGCAACACGGATCGGCGAGCCTCTAGCCCCGCATGACGTTCTTGCCAGCGGTGAGGACATTCATGCCGTGATGACAGGTAAACCGCTTCGACAGGCGAAAGTCGATGCAGAATGGCTGAAGACCAGGCTTAAGGCGCAAATCATCCCTACCCGACCTGTCTACGCCGTCGTTGATGATCTGTTCGGCACTGAAATCGGCAACGATTTGAACGAGCTCTTAATCAAGAGCTGCCTCGACTTTTTTGATGAAGGACAATCCGTATGGCAGATGCCGGGGCGGGACAAGGGATTTTTCAGCGCATGGAGTCAGCTTGCAAGGAGCAATCTGAGGCTTTTCATACGGGGACTGCAAATCAAAAAAATAATCGGCGTCGAGGAAACGCCTGAGGGCATCATCAGCCATGTCATGAATGAACTGGGTATTCCGGAAGACGACTGGCTGGATTGCTTTACAAGCGAACTGACGCGCCTGCATGGCTGGGCTGGCTTCATTCGCTGGCGCTCGAGCGCAAAGAATTATCACTGGAGCCGCAACTACCCGGCAGATCTGGTCGACTACCTGGCCATCCGTCTGGTGCTGGGTCTCGCCCTGCTGCGGGAGCATGCCCACCGCAAGGGCACGCCTGCCAACCTGGCTGACATCGTTCGACTCGTTGACGAATATCCGGAGGAATTTTTCCTTCGCCATGAATTTCATTCAGGGAAAGTGCTGCCAGAGCTCGCCCGGGAAGTCGAGGATGCCATTTCCAGCAGAAGCGGTCGGCGCACAAAGCGCCTTCTGCCGAAATACCTGGAACTCAAGCGGGAAAGGGAAGCGCGGTTCGCCGCAGCAAAGATAAGGAAGCTTTTCGATGCCGCAGGCATGCTTGGCCAGATGGAGCAATTGGCTCCCGAAGCGTTCGATCAATCGCTGTCGATGCTTGCAGCCTTCGAGCAGGAGGAAGGGCGGATGTGGCTGAATGCACAGGAATCGCGCTACATGGAGCGCCTGATATCGGGACTGAATCTGGATGATGCGGCGCGGCGCGAAAAGCGTCCTTTCGCGCAGATGCTGTTCTGCATCGATGTCCGCTCCGAGCGCATCAGGCGCCATCTGGAAAAGGTCGGCGATTATCAGACTTATGGCATTGCAGGATTTTTCGGCATCCCGGTCGGCTTTATCGGTCTGGAGAAGGGCAGTGAAACCCGTCTCTGTCCTGTCGTGGTCAGCCCGAAAAACCTGGTGCTTGAGCTTGCCATCGCCCGCAGCCCGGACGAGCAGGCCCTGGTTTCTGTGCTTGAACATGTTTTTCACGAATTGAAAGCATCCATACTTTCGCCTTTCATCACCGTCGAGGCAATCGGCCTGCTTTTTGGTCTCGACATGTTCGGAAAAAGCCTCGCGCCGCTTGCCTACAACCGATGGAGGCGGCGCCTGCATCCGGAAAAGCCGGACAGCCGCCTGCTTCTCGACAAGCTTGGCCGGGAACAGGCCGAATCCATCATTCGCTCCCTGCAGCGCGCCATGATCGTCAAGGCAATCGGGCGGGAACTCGGCATCCAGCGCGAAGCCATCACCGACGAAATGATCCGTGAAATCAGGGATGCAGCGCTCGACAACCACATGGGATCGACCCGGTTTGCGCGCCAGTTCAACCTGAACGAACAGGCGGAAAGGAACTTTGTGGATCGCCTGCAGCGTGTCTACCGCATCAATCGCGGCTATGCGCAGATACAGCTCGAACGCCTGGGGCGAATCGGATTCACGCTCGACGAACAGGTCAATTTCGTAAGCCAGGCGCTGCGCTCGATCGGCCTTACGCGGGATTTTTCGCGTTTCGTACTGCTCGCAGGGCATGGCAGCACTTCCGAAAACAATCCCTATGAATCCGCCCTGGATTGCGGCGCCTGCGGCGGGAATCATGGCATCATCAATGCACGTGTATTGAGCCAGATTGCCAACAAGCCGGCTGTGCGCGAACGTCTGCGGACGCAGGGCATAGCCATCAATGACGACACCTGGTTCGTCCCTGCCCTTCACAATACCACAACGGATGAATTGCGCCTCTATGATCTGGACTTGCTTCCGCCAAGCCATCTCGTCTATCTCGAGCGCCTGAACAATGGCTTGCGTGCCGCATCGCGCCTGTGTGCCGCTGAACGTGTGAGCACGCTGGAGGATTCGGGGCGCATCGAGCTACCGGCGAAAGCCTATCGCCATGCGCAGCGCAATGCCATGGACTGGTCCCAGGTGCGTCCTGAATGGGGACTGTCGCGCAATGCGGCCTTCCTGATCGGTCGCCGGAATTTGACCGAACAGATGAACCTGGACGGGCGCGTATTCCTGCATTCCTACGACTATCGCTGTGACCCCAAAGGGTGGCTGCTGGAAAACATTCTGACCGGACCATTGGTGGTCGGCCAATGGATCAACATGGAGCATTACTTTTCCACGGTTGACAATGCCCATTACGGCAGCGGCAGCAAGGTCTACCACAATGTGGCAGGCCGCTTCGGGGTCATGACGGGAAACCTGAGCGACTTGCGTACCGGGTTGCCCTCGCAAACCGTGCTCAAGAACGGCATGCCCTACCACGAGCCGATGCGCCTCTTGACCGTGATCGAGGCGCCTGTTTCGCTTGCCAGGCAGGCCATAGAGAGGGTCTCCAAAGTCAGAAACCTGGTGCACAACGGCTGGGTGCGCATGGCCATCGTCGATCCGGAGTCCCACAAATTTTACGTTTTTCAGAACGGTGCCTGGCTGCAGCTTGCACCACATGAAGAAAACAGCGCCATAGAAACGAAGGAGATCAAGGCATGAAAAATCTGAACAGGAATCCTCTCAAGAAGCTCGAAATCATACTTGAAGGGGAACATCAGGAATTTGCCACAGACCTGCTCGATCTCGCAGGCGTGACCGGCTACACCATCGTGAACAATCTTTCGGGCAAGGGGCGGCACGGTTTCCATGAAGGGCATTTGATGTTCAATGAAGAGGCAGTATTGATCATGATCATCGTTGCTGTCCCTGAAGAGCTGGTAGATCCCATCCTCGAAGGCTTTGCGCCATTTTTCAACAAGCATACTGGTGTCGTTTTCATCTCCGATATCCAGGTTACGAGGCTGGTAAAATTCAAGAACTGAGTTCGAATCTTTAATCGTGAGCACAGGATAGGGTGCTCGACAATCTATTTCAATCAATCATTGCAGGAAAATATCATGAATGTCATTGACCAGTACATTATCGCCAGGGAACCCTATTACCGCACCGTAGCCGACGAAGTGGCCCTTTACGAAGCGGCCTATTCGGTGAGGATGCCCATGATGCTGAAAGGGCCCACCGGATGCGGCAAGACGCGCTTCGTCGAATACATGGCCTGGAAGCTGGGGA
>JAJZRP010000026.1 GCA_021802655.1 Pseudomonadota bacterium | reverse complement strand
CATTGCCGGCTGCGGTTCCGGGAACATACTGACCGGAATCAGCACGACGGATACCGAGCTGCAACGTGGCCTTGTTCGGAATCACGCCCAGTTCAGCACCGACGTTGAACGACTTCCTGGTGTTGAGGCCGGAGTTGTATGCGTTCTCTCCGCCGTTCAGGTTGGTGTAGCCTGCGCTGGATGCCGGTGCGGTCGCATAGGATGCGATCAGGGTCAGGGGCATGCCGCCCGCATCGCCAAGCATCTGTCCGTCGACTTCGGTCATCCTGGTCTTGAACGTACCAGTCGTAAAGGCGTTCGCCGAACCTTCGGTAAATGCACCGCTGGTCGTCGAGCTGGTTCCGGAGGCAGCCTGGAAGCCGATCGCGGTATCGAAGCCGGCTACGTTGCCAGGAGTCCATGCCGCACGCAGGTAGTTGGAGGTCGGGGAACCGCCGCCTGCCGCGCCAGGAGCCTGTCCAGGGCCGTTGCCGTTGATCGAATCGATCTGCCACTTGGTGAAGTTCACGAAGCCCTGGTCGGTGTAGTAGTACAGCGCCGCACCGTTGGCGGGGATGGCGCCGCCTGCTGCGCCGTTCATGATGTACTCTTCAGCGCCGATCGCAGCCATGTCCTGCTGGTTGAACAGGTGGACGGGGGTCGCGCCGTCGGAGAGGGGTTCGAAGCCCTGCTGGGGTCCGAGGCCGTCGGTGGTGAAGGGAACGATACCCAGCTTGCCGGGGCCCACGTCATAGCTGAAGGGCATCTTGACGGAAGCAAGCGCTGCGCCGCCGGACAGGCCGACTTCGCCTTCGAAGCCGATGTTCTCGGCGACACGACCGCCCATGAACAGGCTGTACTGGGTCATCGAGAACTGGCCGTTGTTGCTGGTCTTGGTCAGAGCGGTCGAGGCGGTCGTAGGACCATTGGTCTTGGTGTACTGGAGGTTGGTGATGAACGCGAGGTTCAGCACTGCGGGGATGGAAAGCCCTGCGCCGTCAGTCGACTCGATCTTCTCTTCGGAACCGACCATGGTGAAGCCGGAAGCCTTGAAGGAACGGCCGAATGCGTTCAGGGTCGGGAAATGCTGGTAATGGCAAGCCGAGCAAGGCATGCCGACCTGACGCGCGAACGCGGGGATCGCATGAGCCTGCGGGGCCCAGGCCATTGCCGACATCAGCGCGGACGTCGCCAAAAGCGTTTTCTTGAATTGCATAATTGACTCCTTTATTAGAAATGATGTACCTACTACACCCATTACACGCCCCCCTCCTGAGACCGGGCAGAACCGTGCAATGGATGCTTTATACCATGCAAAAAAAAATAGCGTCAAACTAAAATCCACAACTGTTGCAATTGCGCAACATCCCGGAATTTTATTTTCAATCCCCGTGACCGGCACAGGATTGCCTGTTCGGCCATTATGTTTGTACACTTCTTTTTCACTAGCCCCCGGAAATCCAGATTGAGCGAATACCACCTGCTGCGGCACCACCCCAAATCCTTCCTGAAGCTGATCCTGGTCGGCTTCCTGCTGGTCGCCCTGCCGCTTTTCCTGGCGCTCGCCTACAGCGCCCTGTCCATCGACCGGCTGGCCAACCAGAGCCGGCAGGCCGTCTATCAGGCGGAAAGGATCGCGCACGGCAGCAGAATCCTCGTCGACCAGGTCGCCGCAATGGAGCGCAGCATCCGGTTGTCCCTGATACTGGGGGACGCCACCCTGCTGGAAGGCTATTACCAGGCGCACGAAAAATTCTCGGCCACTTCGGCAAGCCTGGCCGCGCTGCCGCTCAAGGACGACCAGCGGGCGCTTCTGGACAAGCTGCAAACCACGGAATCGGCCATCTTTCTGAAAATCGGGGATGCCCGCAATTCCCCCGAAGGGCTGACGGCGAGCAGCGTCGACTTCACTTCCCTGCTGGATTCGGCGCGATCCTTTCTGAACAAGGGAGATGCGCCGATCGAACATGAAGTGGACGCGATGCAGGCGATGGCGTCCCGGGCGCGCACCATCGTCATCTGGCAGTTGCTCGCGCTGGTGCCGACTGCAATCCTGCTGGCTTTCGGATTCTCCCTCCTGATCAACCGCCCGATCCGGCAAATCGACGCAGCCATCCGCATCATGGGGCAGGGCGAACTGTCGCAAAGCATCGCCGTGGAAGGGCCGGAAGACTTGACGCGCCTGGGCGAGCGGCTCGACTGGATGCGGCTGCGCCTGCTGGAACTGGAAGCGCAAAAAACCCGGTTTCTCCAGCATGTTTCGCACGAACTCAAAACCCCGCTCACCTCGATCAGGGAAGGCGCCGACCTGCTCGCGGAAGGCGTAACCGGGACCCTCAACGAAAAACAGATGCAAGTGGCAAGGATACTTCTCGGGAACAGTGTAGAATTGCAAAAACGCATCGAGGACCTGCTCAATTACAGCGCAATCCAGTCCGGCAATGCCGTGACCGCGCAGCAGAGAACCGACCTGAGACGGATTCTGGATGCGGTGTTACAGGACCAGACCCTTGCCATCATGAACAAGTCACTGCAAGTCGAACTCGATTGCCCGAACCTTCCGCTCGAATGCGACGAACAGAAAATCAGGATTGCCGTGGATAACCTGTTGTCCAATGCAATCAAATTTTCGCCCATTGGCGGCAAAATCGAAATTCTCGCCCAAAAAACGGAAAGCACTATCTTCATGGACATCATCGACTCCGGCCCCGGCGTGGACGCGGCAGACCGGGAAAAGATTTTCGACGCCTTCTATCAGGGCCGCAAACCGGCCCTGGGTTCGACTGCCGGAACCGGACTGGGATTGTCCATCGCGCGCGAATACGTGAAGGCGCAGGGAGGAACCCTGGCACTCATGGACCGGGAAACAGGGGGGGCGCATTTTCGCATCACCCTGCCGGACACCTGCGGGGCCGCCTCATGAAGGAACCCCTGAAGCGAATGATTTCCGTCTCCATGGCAGCAATGCTTGCCGCATGCTCGACCGCCCCGCCGCAACACGCCGTGACGCCCCCCCCTCCCGTCGTCATGCAGCAGATGCCAACCCACGACATCGACGAACTCATGCAATATTACGAACAACTGGGAAAAATTCCCGCGTCCGGACTCGCAGCGGAATACCAGAACGCCAGCCTCGCGTATTCAAAAACCGGGAGCGACTCGAGCCGGATGAGGCTCGCCCTGTTGCTCTGGCTTCCCGGAACCCCTTTCCGGAACCCCCAGGCCGCGCTCGACCTGCTTAAAACCAGGCCGATAACCGACCCCGGCTTGCACAGTTTCGCAGATATCTTCGGCGCCATGCTCGCGGAACAACAGAATTCCGAAGATGCGCAGCAGCATCTGGAGCAGATGCTCAGGGAGGAAAAAAAACATTCATCAAGCCTCCAGGACAAAATCGACGCCGTCAAGAAGATGGAGAAGGCCCTGATTCACATGGAAAAACCATAAAATGGCGGAAAAAATCCTGATCGTGGACGATGACGCGGATATTCTGCAGCTTCTGTCCATGCGCCTTACAGCCGCGGGGTTTGAAGTCGAAACTGCCGACTGCGCAGAGGCTGCAGTCAACCGGCTGGATCTGTCGCGTCCGCAACTGGTGATCACCGACATGCGCATGAAGGAAATGGACGGCATGGCCCTGTTCGAGCATATCCACCGGACCATGCCGGCGCTTCCCGTCATCATCCTGACGGCGCACGGCACCATCCCCGACGCGGTTGCCGCAACGCAGCGCGGCGTATTCGGTTACCTGACCAAACCCTTCGACAGCGCCGTACTGCTCGATCAGGTGAAAAAAGCGCTCAGGGTTTCTGCCGGCGCAGCGCCCCGCCAGAGCGACTGGCGCGCCAACATCATCACGCAAAGCCCGATCGTCGAGGATCTCCTGGCGAGAGCCCAGCTCGTCGCGCAAAGCGATGCAAGCGTGGTCATCCGGGGCGAGAGCGGCACGGGAAAGGAACTTCTGGCGCGCGCCATCCACAACGCCAGCAGGCGATCCGGCAAACCTTTCGTGGCCATCAATTGCGCCGCCATTCCCGAGCAACTGCTCGAATCCGAGCTCTTCGGCTACGTCAAGGGCGCTTTCACCGGGGCCACCCGGGATCACAAGGGCCTGTTCCAGGTGGCGGAAGGGGGAACGATCTTCCTCGACGAAATCGGCGACATGCCGCTCCTGCTCCAGAGCAAATTGTTGCGCGTCCTCCAGGAGCGCCAGCTTACCCCGGTCGGTTCCACGCAAACGATTCCCCTGAACGTGCGCATCATCTCTGCGACTCACCGCGACCTGAAGGAAGAAGTCGCATCCAGCCGGTTCCGCGAAGACATCTATTACCGTCTCAATGTCGTGGAACTCTCGATCCCGCCTTTATCCGGTCGGCGCGAAGACATTCCTGCCCTGGCCAATCATTTCCTGGCTACGCTTGCCGAAAAGTACCACAAAAATATCAACGGGTTTTCTCCTGAAGCCATGGAAATACTGGTCAGCGCCCCCTGGCCCGGAAATGTGCGGCAACTTTTGAATGTGGTCGAGCAGAGCGTGGCGCTTTGCACCTCTCCCCTCATTTCTCCCGTTCTGGTGCAGAAGGCCATCCACGAGGAAGGGCAAATCACTTCTCTGGAAGATGCGAGGAAACGCTTCGAACGGGATTATCTGATCCGTGTCCTGAAAATCACGGAAGGCAATGTGACCCAGGCGGCCAGGCTTTCCAAACGCAACCGGACCGAATTCTACAAGCTGCTGCAAAAACACCAGCTCGACCCTTCCGAATTCAAGCAGGCATAGGGAAGCCCTCCCGCAACCATTCTAAGACCGGCGAGAATTCGCTATACTTGGGGTTTTTTGACCGGTACTCCATGTTCGAAGCCACTCGACTCGAATGCATGCGCGGCGACAGCAGACTCTTTTCGGAGGTCGGCTTTCTCCTCGAACCCGGCGGGCTGCTCCATGTCAGGGGGCCCAACGGCAGCGGGAAAAGCAGTCTTCTCAGGATGCTGTGCGGCCTCATTCTTCCCGAAGCCGGCGAGATCAGGTGGAACGGCGTGAACATCAGGCATTCCCACGACTACAACCGGGCGCTCACCTATCTCGGACATCTGAACGGCATCAAGGAAGAACTCTCCGGACTGGAAAATCTGCGCATCAATTGCGGACTTGCAGGCTTCGATATCAGCGAGGAAACCGCGATCGACGCACTGGAGAGAATCGGGCTCGACGGGCGCGAGCATCTTCCCGTCAACGTGCTCTCCCAGGGACAGCGGCGGCGCGTGATGCTGGCGAGACTCCTGGTTGCCAGAACGCCCCTCTGGATACTGGACGAGCCGCTGGTCGCGCTCGATGCGGACGCCATCGGACTGATGCGCTCGCTGTTCGAGCTTCACCTCGAAAATGGAGGCATGCTGATCCTGACCACGCACCAGGAACTGGAAATCGCAGCCGGAGTCGCCCAGGAAATCAGGTTCTTTTCATGAGCATGCTGGCATGGATAATGAAGCGGGATCTGCTGCTTGCGATACGGCGCAAGTCCGACGTTTTGACGACATTGTTTTTTTTCGTCATCATGGTCAGCCTGTTCCCGCTGGGGGTGGGACCCGAGCCGCAGCTTTTGAAGGCCATGGGCCCCGGAGTCCTTTGGGTCGCGGCGCTTCTCGCTTCCATGCTATCCCTCGGGCGGCTTTTTGCCGCCGATTATGCGGACGGCACGCTGGAGCAGATGCTGCTTTGCCCCGAATCGCTCGCGCTCATCGTCCTGGCAAAGGCCGCGATTCACTGGCTCGCATCGGAACTGCCGCTGGTGCTGATGGCCCCGCTTCTGGGGCTGCAATTCGGCCTGTCGGGAGATGCCCTGTGGGTATTGACATTATCCCTTCTGCTCGGCACGCCGGTCCTGAGCCTGGTGGGTGCAATCGGCGCCTCCCTGACGCTGGGCTTGAGAGGCGGCGGTGTTCTGGTATCATTGCTTGTTTTGCCGCTTTACATTCCGGTGCTGATCTTCGGCGCGGGGGCGGTAGATGCAAGCACATCGGGCCTGGGGGCGGAAGGGCATCTCTCCATTCTGGGCGCGCTTCTGGTACTGGCATTGCTCGCCACACCGAAAGCGGTCGCTGCTGCATTGCGCATTTCCTTGGAATAAAGGTTTAAATTGAGCAAGATCAACCTGTACAAATTCGCTTCCCCGGCAACGTTCTACGGCCTTGCCGGCCAGATGATTCCGGGATTCGCCATCCTTTCCGCGATTCTTTTCGCCGTCGGACTCTATATCGGCTTTTTCGTGGCGCCCACCGACGCGCAGCAGGGCGAAGCCTACCGGATCATTTTCATCCACGTGCCGGCGGCCTGGATGTCGATGTTCATCTACGTGGTCATGGCGGTCTATGCAGGCGTGGGTCTTGCCTTCAACACCAGACTCTCCGCGATGATGGCCCAAGCCCTCGCCCCGACCGGCGCCCTGTTCGCCTTCATCGCGCTTTTCACCGGCTCGTTCTGGGGAAAACCGATGTGGGGAACCTGGTGGGTATGGGACGCGAGGCTCACCTCCCAGTTGATCCTATTCTTCCTCTATATCGGCTTCATCTCGCTCCAGGCCGCCATCGACGACCCCAGGCGCTCGGACAGGGCGGGCGCACTGATCGCGCTGGTGGGCGTCATCAACGTGCCCATCATCTACTTTTCGGTGAAATGGTGGAACACGCTGCATCAGGGCGCATCGATCAGCCTCACCAAGGCACCCTCCATGGCGCATACCATGCTGGCCGGCATGCTGATCATGGCCATTGCCTGCTGGACCTATACCATCGCAGTGGCGCTCTCCAGGGTGAGGCTCATCATCCTCGAACGCGAGCGCCACTCGACCTGGGTCTCCGAATTGCTTGAGGATATCAAATGAACTGGGGAAGCTTCTCTGCGTTTCTGCACATGGGCGGTTACGCCTTCTACGTATGGAGTTCGTTCGGGCTATCCTTCCTGCTCCTCGCACTGGAACTTTTGCTGCTGTCGGGCAGACGGCGAACTTTGCTGAAACGGCTGGGTCAGATTCAAAGACTGAATGCATCCAGAGGATCGAAATGAAACCGCGCCACAAAAAACTGGCTTTCATCGCGGCGGGCGTCGCAGGAATCGCAGTGATCGTCGCCCTCGTCATGAACGCTTTCAGAAGCAATCTCGTATTCTTCTTCACCCCTTCCCAGGTGATCGCAAGGGAAGCGCCTGTCGGCCGCGCTTTCAGGATAGGGGGCCTTGTCGAGAAAGGCAGTCTGAAGCGTGAAAACGACGGACTCACCGTGCATTTCGTGGTGACCGACACCAAGCACGACATGAACGTGACCTACAAGGGCATCCTTCCCGACCTTTTCAAGGAGGGGAAAGGGGTCGTCGCTCAGGGCAGGCTCGATTCGAACGGGCAGTTCGTCGCCGACGAAGTGCTCGCCAAGCACGACGAGAACTACATGCCGCCCGAAGTGGCGAGCGAACTCAAGGCCGCGAAGGCTGCCAAGACAAACCTATAACCTTGCCGGAGACAGCCCATGATTCCTGAAATTGGTCATTTTTCGCTGATATTGGCGCTGCTCCTGGCGCTGATCCAGGGCATCGTGCCGATATACGGCGCCTCGAGGGGCATCGCTTCCCTGACGAACATCGCGAAACCCGTCGCACAGGGGCAATTCGTCTTCGTCGCCATCGCCTTCGGCTGCCTGGTGTATTCCCTGATCAACAACGACTTCTCCGTTCTTTACGTCGCCGAGCATTCCAATTCCCAGCTCCCGCTGCATTACCGCATCGCCGCGGAATGGGGCGGGCACGAAGGCTCGCTGCTGCTTTGGGTCACCATCCTGGGAATCTGGTCGGTCGCAGTCACCGTATTCAGCCGCCATCTGCCGGATGACATGGTGGCCCGCGTGCTCGGCGTCATGGGTCTCGTCAGCGTGGGCTTCCTGCTCTTCATGCTGCTCACCTCCGACCCCTTCGCGAGAGTGTTCCCCGCCCCACCAGACGGAAACGATCTCAATCCGCTGCTGCAGGACCCGGGACTCGTGATCCATCCCCCCATGCTCTACATGGGCTACGTCGGCTTTTCGATCGCCTTCGCCTTCGCCATAGCCGCCCTGCTTTCCGGGAAGCTGGATGCGACCTGGGCGCGCTGGTCCCGCCCCTGGACCACCACGGCATGGATATTCCTGACGGTCGGCATCGCCCTGGGAAGCGGATGGGCATACTACGAGCTCGGCTGGGGGGGATGGTGGTTCTGGGACCCTGTCGAGAACGCCTCCTTCATGCCCTGGCTGGTCGGTACCGCGCTGATCCATTCTCTTGCGGTCACCGAGAAGCGGGGAAGCTTCAAGAGCTGGACGGTGCTGCTTGCGATCGCCGCATTTTCGCTGAGCCTGCTGGGAACCTTCCTGGTTCGCTCCGGGGTGCTCACTTCGGTACATGCTTTCGCGACCGACCCCAGGCGCGGCATGTTCATCCTCATCTTCCTGGTGACGGTGATCGGCAGCTCGCTCCTGCTTTACGCATGGCGCGCCCCCAAAGTCGGACTGGGCGGCAAATTCGACGTCATTTCCCGCGAATCAATGCTGCTCTCGAATAACGTGCTGCTCGGCGTCGCTTCGGCTTCGGTGCTGCTCGGAACGCTCTACCCGCTTCTCGTCGATGCATTGGGTCTCGGCAAAATTTCCGTCGGCCCGCCCTATTTCAACGCCATTTTCGTGCCGCTGATGGTGCCTACCCTGTTCCTGATCGGCCTGGGGCCGATCGCAAGCTGGAAAAAGGCAAGCCTGCCCGATCTCGCTTCCAGGCTCAAATGGGCTTTTGCCGCAAGCATTGCATCCGCAGCCATCCTTCCCATCGTCATGGGCAAGTGGACCCCCCTCATCAGCCTCGGATTCCTGCTCGCGGCATGGATCGTTTTCACCACCTTGCTTGCCTTCTGGAACAGGATCAAATCCTCCGAAGACAGGCTCGGCGCGATAACGAAGCAGTCCATGAGCTACTACGGCATGCTGCTCGGCCACCTCGGCGTCGCAGTGTTCGTGATCGGGGTAACCATGGTCAAGGGCTATGAGACCGAACGCGATGTCAGAATGAACGTCGGCGACACCCTCAAAATCGCTTCCTACACTTTCCGTTTCGACGGCACCAGCGACGTGCAGGGCCCCAATTACCAGGCCACCAGAGGATTCATCACGGTCATGGAAAACGGCCGTCAAATGCTCATGCTGCATCCTGAAAAGCGCAGATACAATGCCTCGGGAATGATGATGACCATCGCCTCCATCGACCCCGGCCTCACCCGCGACCTCTACGTCTCGCTCGGAGAGCCTATCGACAACAATGCATGGAGCGTCAGGATCTATTACAAACCCTTCGTCGACTGGATATGGAGCGGATGCCTGATCATGGCGCTCGGCGGAATGTTCGCAGTCGCCGACAGGCGCTACCGCATTGCAGTCAAAAAATCCGCAGCACAAGCCGCGCAAAATCTCGAACCGGTCATGGTGCATAAATGAAAGCGAAATTCGTCATCCCGCTCGCGCTGTTCCTGGTCCTGGTCGTCTTCCTCGGAGTCGGACTCAAGCTGAATCCGAGGGAAGTCCCATCCCCCCTGATCGGCAAGCCCGCCCCGCAATTCGAGCTTACCGACGTGCACGATCCTGCGAAGGTCTTCTCCAGCCGCGACATGCTCGGAAAAGTCTGGCTCCTGAACGTTTACGCCTCCTGGTGCGAATCCTGCCGTGACGAACATCCGCTCCTGGTGGAGTTTTCCGGCAAGAGACTCGTTCCCATCGTCGGACTCGACTACAAGGACAAGCCGGAGGATGCCAGAAAATGGCTAGACCAGATGGGCAACCCTTATGAGCTCAGCGTGTCCGACCTGGATGGTCGGGTCGGCATCAATTACGGCGTCTATGGCGTACCGGAAACCTACGTGATCGACAAATCCGGCATCATTCGCGACAAGATCATCGGGCCCGTGACGGTCAAGAGTCTCGACGAAAGAGTCATCCCCCTGGTCAAGGAATTATCGCAATGAAACGGCTGCTTCTCGCCCTGGTACTCTTTTCCGCCTTCGCCTGCCAGGCCAAGGAAGCTGTTCCCGATGCAGCCGACCCGGCCATCGAGAAACGCATGATCGCGCTGTCGGAAAACCTGCGCTGCCTCGTCTGCCAGAACGAATCGCTCGCCGCATCCCAGGCTGAACTTGCGCTCGACCTCAAGCAGGAAATTCGCGAAATGATGAAAAAAGGCGAATCCGACAAGGAAATCGTGGCCTATCTGGTTCACCGTTACGGCGATTTCGTGCTTTACAATCCGCCGGTCAAATCGACCACCCTGCTGCTGTGGTACGGTCCATTCCTTTTCCTCGGAATCGGACTCGTCATCCTGTTTTTCACTATCAAAAAGCGCCACAATCAAATCGCGGAAACACAGCTTTCCCGGGATGAGGAACAACGCGCCCAATCTCTGCTGGAACATAATCAATGATCGCTTTCTGGACCATCTGCGGGATTCTCATCCTGATCGCCCTCCTTTTCGTCCTCACACCCCTGCTGCGCAAGGAAAACCGGGGAAACACCGTCGAACGCAGCAAGCTCAACATTTCCCTTTACCAGCAGCAACTGGCTGAACTGGAAACCGACCGAAACAACGGCCTGGTCAATGAAATCCAGTACGAGGAAGGCAAACAGGAAATCCAGAAAAGGGTGCTCGAAGACGTATCCGCGGAAGGCGAAACGGTCGCCGCCCCCCCTGCCGGAAAGAAGCTGGCGGCGGCGTTGGGAATTGCGATTCCGCTTTTCTCTGTGCTGCTTTATCTCGCACTCGGTCACCCGAAATTCCTGGGACCCCAGGAAGCGCCGCAGACAGCCGCCGCAGACAACGGCGGGATCACGCAGGAAAAAGTCGAAACCATGGTGGCCAGGCTCGCTGCAAGGCTGCAGAAAAATCCGACTGATGCCGAAGGATGGACCATGCTCGGGCGATCCTACATGGTGCTCAAGCGCTTCCCGGATGCAGCGAAGGCATTCGAACATGCTTCCACCCTGCTGCCCAGGGACGCTCAGGTGCTGGCCGAATACGCCGAAAGCGAGATGATGCTGGACCCGAAGACATTGAACCCGAAAGCCGTCGCGCTCACCAACCAGGCGCTCAAGATCGACCCGAACAATCCCAAGGCACTCACCCTGGGCGGCGCCATGGCCTTTGAACAGCGCGATTTCGCGCGCGTCGTCGCGCTGTGGAGCAACCTGCTGTCCCAGTTGCCGCCCGATTCCGAGGACGCCAAGGCGGTGATGAACGGGATAGAGGGCGCAAGGGCTGCCGCAAAAGCCGCCGGCAAACCCCTTCCCGAATCCAAGTCGAAACCGGTCATGCCCAGCGGCGGCGCCACGGTATCAGGTTCGGTGACGCTCTCCCCGGAACTCGCATCCAAAGCTTCCCCGGAAGACACGCTGTATATCTTCGCCCAGGCAACGAGCGGCCCCAGGATGCCGCTTGCGATACTGAAAATCCAGGCAAAGGAGCTTCCGCTCAAATTCTCCCTGGACGATTCCCTCGCCATGGCCCCCATGATGAAGCTCTCGAATTTTTCGGAAGTGATCGTCGGTGCCAGAATTTCGAAATCAGGCAATGCAATGCCGCAAGGCGGCGATCTGGAAGGATTCAGTCAGCCGGTCAAGGTCGGGGCGAAGGACATTCGCATCAATATAGACAAGGTGGTTCCCTGACAGCAGGATTGGGCCTAACCTATTCTTCGACTACCATGGCGAGAAAATCGGGGTCGTACCCCCCTTCCGAGTCGAATACCTCGACCAGGCAGGTTTCACGGCTCCTGCGCCTGGCATAGCCGAGGCTGTCCGGCTGGATCGCGAGATTCTCGGCCTGGATGACCAGCGATGGGCCGTCTTCGAGAATTTCTACGACCACCCCCCTGCCGCCCCGAAACGACACTTTCCTGCCTATCAGCTCATGCAACGAGGCAAAATCAGTTTCCTGTCTGTCCATGTGTGAAGGATGAGCCCTCTCGGTAAAAAAATCAATTTTTTTACCATGCGGCGCTTGACTTCGCCGCAAAAACTCAGTAAAAAGCAGATTGGTGCCGGGCATCGTGCGACCTGAGTTTTCGCGCGCGCCCTGCCAGGCACTGCAACAAGGGGAAACCCGATTTTATTTTTTATTAAGGAAGCACAGATGTCGACCGGTACAGTAAAATGGTTCAACGATTCAAAGGGCTTTGGTTTCATCACGCCCGATGATGGGGGAGAAGATTTGTTTGCACACTTTTCCGCAATCAACATGGGCGGATTCAAGACCCTGAAAGAAGGGCAAAAAGTGAGCTTCGAAGTGACGCAGGGACCCAAAGGCAAGCAAGCCTCTAATATCCAGACGGTTTAATCGATTGCCGAAAACAGCCCACTTTCAGTGGGCTGTTTTTTTACTACATCCTCTCGATCATGGCCTGACCGAATCCGGAACAGGAGACTTGGTTCGCCCCAGGCATCGCCCTCGCGAAGTCGTAAGTCACCTGCTTGTCCCCGATTGCCCGCTCCATGGCGCGAATCAACAGGTCGGCAGCTTCCTTCCACCCCATGTGGCGCAGCATCATTTCAGCCGAAAGGATGATCGAACCGGGATTCACATTGTCTTTCCCTGCATATTTCGGCGCAGTACCGTGCGTCGCCTCGAACATCGCCACACCATCGCTCAGGTTGGCTCCGGGCGCAATGCCGATTCCACCCACCTGCGCGGCAAGCGCATCGGAAATATAATCTCCGTTCAGGTTCATGGTCGCAACCACGTCGTATTCTTCGGGACGCAACAATATTTGCTGAAGAAAATTGTCTGCAATCACATCCTTGATCACGATGTCGCCAGGCAGCTTCATCCAGGGGCCGGCATCGATGAGTTCGGCGCCGAATTCTCTTTTCGCCAAAGCGTATCCCCACCCCTTGAACGCTCCTTCGGTGAATTTCATGATATTGCCCTTGTGCACGAGCGTCACCGATTTGCGCCCATTGTCCATTGCATACTGGATCGCACGCCTCACCAGTCTTTCCGTCCCTTCCCTTGAGACGGGTTTGATGCCTATGCCGGAAGTATCGGGAAAGCGTATGCTGGAGATGCCCATCTCTTCCTGCAAGAACCGGATGACCTTTTTGGCCCCATCCGAACCCGCTTCCCATTCTATGCCAGCATAGATATCTTCGACATTTTCCCTGAAAATCACCATATCGGTCTTTTCCGGGTGCCTCAAGGGAGAGGGAACCCCTTCGAAATAGCGGATGGGCCTCAAACAGACATAAAGATCCAGTTCCTGGCGCAAAGCCACATTGAGGGAGCGGATTCCGCCGCCGACAGGAGTGGTCAGCGGCCCCTTGATCGAAACCACGTATTCACGGACGGCATCCAGCGTTTCCTGCGGTAGCCACGCATCGTCTCCGTAAACCTTGAGCGCCTTTTCTCCGGCATAGATCTCCATCCAGGAAATCCTGCGACGTCCTCCATAGGCCTTTTCGACAGCCGCATCGACCACCCGCTTCATCACTGGAGTGATGTCGGCACCTATCCCGTCCCCCTCGATGCAAGGAATGATGGGGACATCCGGGACATTCAGCGTATGATCCTGATTGACTGAAATTTTCTCGCCATGCGGCACTGTGATATGTCGATTCATGTAGCATCCTTTACGCTTTCGATTCACGAGCATTTTATCCTATTCAACCCGAATTCGCCCCTACGCCTCACACAATTTGCCCAGAATTTGGCCAGAAATTGCCCAACAGGAAAATTTCATCTAGAATTGATCGGGTTTATTGGCTGGCTTTTCTCAGACAGGCAGTAAGTATTCAGAAAAACCAATATGAGGGGAATACCATGAAAAAATTTCTGTCAGTTCTCATCGCTTCGGTTTTTGCGGCATCGGCTAGCATGCCGGTTTATGCTGCAGACACTACCACCGCACCGGCAGCAACCAAATCGGCTGACACAGCGGATGCCGCGAAAACGAAAAAACCGCGCAGACACTGGTGCAAAACGACCCAGCAGTTCCAGACCGCACCCTGCCCCAAGAAGCCGCGCAAACACTGGTGCAGGACGACTCAGCAATACCAGTCCGAGCCCTGCCCGCACGTGCGCAAGAAATGGTGCATAACGACCCAGCAGTTCCAGACCGCACCCTGCCCCAAGAAAGGGAAAAAGGCGCCGGAAGCAGGCAAGGATGCAGCCTCCGCTCCGGCAGCGGGCGACAAGAAGTAATCGCTTTTTCGTCCGGCTTGTCAACGCAACTGCCATTCGGGCGTTAGAGTCAACGGGCACTTGAGGTGTCTTTGATGTTTAAATCATTAAAAGGAACCATGATGAGCAAACTGCTTTCCGCACTGATCGCAACCGCTTTTGCCGCGACCCTGAGCTTCAATGCCGTCGCAGCGGATTCCGCGCCTGCCGCATCCGACGCCAAGGCAGCGCCCGCCAAGAAGCACATGAAAAAGCACCACAAGGTCAAGAAGCACCACAAGGCCAAGAAGGAAACGGCTCCTGCAGGCCAGTAAATAGCGCCTTGCCGGAAGCCGTGTCAACGGCTTCCGGGCTTGGGCGTTAATGGAATTGCCCGAAGTTCCGGGATGTTTTCAATCATACTTTGAAGGGTTATCATGAACAAATTGCTTTCCGCACTGATCGCTGCCGTATTCGCTTCCGTTTCCCTCTCCGCTATCGCTGCCGATGCACCCGCGGCTGATGCCAAGCCTGAAGCCAAGGCAGAAGCCAAGCCTGCAGCCAAGAAGCACCACAAGGCCATGAAGCACCACAAGGCCATGAAGAAGGAAAAGAAAGAAGAGAAGAAAGACGAAGCCAAGTAAGCCAGGCTTTCGAACAAAAAAGCGGGGCTTGCCCCGCTTTTTTTTTCGCCTCCCATATACGGAAATCCCGCATGATCTGGAAACCCAATGTCACTGTCGCCTCGGTTCTTGAACTGGATGGAAAATTCCTTCTGGTTGAGGAGCTCACCCCGGACGGCATTCTCTTCAACCAGCCGGCAGGCCACCTGGAGCCCGTGGAATCGCTCGTTGACGCCGCAGTCAGGGAAACCCTCGAGGAATCAGGCTACACTTTCGAGCCGCAGGCGATCGTCGGCATCTACCAATGGCAGTCCAGAACGACGACTTATCTGCGTTTCGCTTTCACCGGGCAGATCATTGCGCACGACCCGGAACGCAAGCTCGACGAGGGCATCATCAGGGCGCTCTGGCTGCATCCGGACGAAATCGCAACCAGGCGCCATCGCAGCCCCATGGTGCGCCAATGCATAGTGGATTATCTCGATGGCAAGCGCTATCCTCTGGATATAATCACCCATTATCCGACACAGCAGGAGGGAACTTGAAGAAAGTGGTCATCGGCATGTCCGGAGGCGTCGATTCATCCGTCTCGGCTCTGCTGCTGAAAAATCAGGGATTTGAAGTCATCGGCCTTTTCATGAAAAACTGGGAAGACGACGACTCTGAAGAATACTGCTCATCGCGCCAGGACCTGATCGATGCCGTGTCTGTCGCTGACAAGATAGGCATTGAAATTGAGGCCGTCAATTTTTCCCGAGAATACAAGGACCGCGTTTTCAGTCATTTTCTCGATGAATACAAGGCGGGAAGAACACCCAATCCGGACGTGTTGTGCAATTCGGAAATCAAGTTCAAGGCGTTTCTCGATCACGCCATGTCTCTGGGCGCGGATTATATCGCAACAGGGCATTACGCCCAGGTCAGGGAAGTGGACGGGTTATTTCAGTTGCTGAAAGCCGAGGATGGCACCAAGGATCAGAGTTATTTTTTGTACCGGCTGAACCAGTCCCAGCTCAGCAAGACCATTTTTCCTCTGGGAAACCTGCTCAAACGCGATGTCAGGAGAATCGCGGAAGAAGCAGGACTCCCCAACTTTTCGAAAAAGGACAGCACCGGGATCTGCTTCATCGGCGAACGCAAATTCAGGGAATTTCTCAACCGCTATCTGCCGCACGAACCGGGAGAAATGCAAACGCCCGAAGGAAAAATCGTGGGAAAACACCTGGGGCTCATGTTCTATACCCTGGGACAGCGCCAGGGCCTGGAAATCGGAGGTGACGGCGAACCCTGGTATGTCGCCGGAAAGGACATGGAAAAGAATGTGCTCGTCGTGGTCCAGGGGCACGATCATCCCCTGCTATTCAGAAACAGCCTCGAGTGCAGCGACCTGAACTGGATCAGCGGAAGCGCCCCGCACAAGAACTGGGTTTACAGCGCCAAGACGCGATACAGGCAATCGGATGCCCCCTGCTGCATAGCGAGACTGGATGCATCATGCCACATCGATTTCGCACAGCCCCAGTGGGCGGTGACCCCGGGGCAGTCCGTGGTGGTTTACGAAAGCCGGGTCTGCTTGGGCGGAGGGGTGATTTCCTGAGGAATGGTGTCGGCAAACCCGGTGCGCTTCAATAGCTTTTCCCCCAGCTTCGCAAGGTTGGGGTAATCCTCGCGCCATTGAGTTTCCGGGAATCTCAGGTCGAGATATCCCAGGGCGCACCCCGCCGCGATATCCGCCAAGCTGAAGGACTCCCCGACGAACCAGTTCTTTTCGCCCAGCTCCAGGGCCAGAAGCTGCAACCCGTGCGCCACCTTCTTCTGCTGTCTGGCGATCCAGTCCTCGCTCTGCTTCTCAAGAGGACGCCTTTTTTCCATCACGGCCAGGGCCGCAGCATCGCAGATGCCATCCGACAGGGCCTCCAGGCGCTTCACCTGCAGCTTCGCACGCGCAATATCCGGAATCAGTCTTGCAACAGGCGTGAGTGTGTCGAGATATTCCACGATCACCCTAGAGTCGAAAAGCGCTTCGCCGTCATCCAGGACAAGCACCGGCACCTTGCCCAAAGGATTTAAACGCCCGACCTGCGTTCCCTCGTTCCAGGGAATATCGATCTCGAATTCGTAATCGATGCGCTTCTCGACAAGGACGATGCGCACTTTTCTGACAAAAGGACTGGTAAGCGTGCCGACAAGTTTCATGGTTTTCGAAATCGGAAATGGATTGAGAGATTATAGCAGGTGGCCGGATATGATAAAATTGCAATCTATCCAGAAGGCAGAATTATGACTCTTTCCCCCATCGCCGCTTTATCCCCGCTTGACGGGCGCTACCATGACAAGCTTGCTGCACTCAGACCCTATTTCAGCGAATTCTCCCTGATCAAGCACAGGATCAAGGTGGAAGTGGAATGGCTGAAAGCCCTGTCTCTCGAATCCGAAATCGTGGAGGTGCCAAGGTTTTGCGAAAAAACGCTTCTGGAGCTCGATTCCATCGTCGCCCATTTCTCGGAATCCGATGCCGAAAGGGTAAAAGCCATCGAATCCCGAACCAACCACGACGTCAAAGCCGTCGAATACTGGCTCAAGGAAAGGCTGGAAAACAATCCCGAAGTCATGAAAGTCTCGGAATTCCTGCATTTCGCCTGCACTTCGGAAGACATCAACAACCTCGCCTATGCACTCATGGTCAAATCGGCGCGCGACGAGGTGATGATCCCGGTCATTCACGGCATCTCCGACAAACTAGCCGCAATGGCGCACGATCTCGCATCCGTTCCCATGCTGTCGATGACGCACGGCCAACCCGCCTCCCCCACCACTCTGGGCAAGGAGATCGCGAACGTCGTCTACCGGCTGAGGCGGCAGGAGAAGCAATTGTCGGAAATCGAAATCCTCGGCAAGATCAACGGGGCTGTGGGCAACTATAATGCGCACCTTTCCGCCTACCCCGATTTCGACTGGGAAAATTTTTCAGGGAAATTCGTCGAAAACCTCGGGCTGAAATTCAATCCCTACACCATACAGATCGAACCGCACGACTATCTTGCCGAGCTTTTCGACTGCCTGTCCAGGATCAACACCGTCCTGATCGACCTGGATCGGGACATCTGGGGCTACATCTCGATCGGCTATTTCAAGCAGAAAACGCTGAAAGACGAGGTGGGGTCCTCGACCATGCCGCACAAGGTCAATCCCATCGACTTTGAAAATTCGGAAGGCAATCTCGGCATGGCGAATGCCGTGCTCAGACATTTCTCGGAGAAGCTGCCGATTTCGAGATGGCAGCGCGACCTCACCGACTCGACCGTATTGCGCAACATCGGCGTGGCCTGGGGCTATGCGCTGCTCGGCTATCATTCCCTCCTGAAAGGTCTTTCCAAGCTGGAAGCCAATCCTGCAAGACTGGAGGAAGATCTGGACAATGCCTGGGAAGTGCTTGCAGAGCCGATCCAGACCGTGATGCGCCGCTACAACCTTCCCAATCCCTACGAACGCCTCAAGGAACTCACGCGCGGCAAGGGCGGGATCAATCGGGATTCCCTGCACGCCTTCATTTCAAGCCTCGAACTTCCGGAGGCGGAAAAGAAGCGCCTGCTTCTCATGAGTCCCGGGAGTTACACCGGAAAAGCCGAAGAACTCGCGAAAAGAATCTAGGGCCTGTCAACACTTGTCCGGTGCGATGCGTTGCGGCAAGATGCCAGTGGATACAAGGCGTGCGGCGCAGCGAATGGTTGCGCCCTTCGCAAGACGCGCAACGCAGTAGACGCGGCATATTGCCGCAACCCGAAGGGAACGGTTGAATCAGGCGCATTGCCGCGTTACTCGCGTCTTGTTTGGAATAACCAAACCGCGCCGCTCCGGCCTTGCCCTGTCGCCTGATTCATCACGTTCGCACACATCGGACAAGTGTTGACAGGCCCTAGCGCGGTTTCAGCTTCTGGCGCAGCAGGCCGAAAGCGCCCGGAAGGATCGTCAGCAGAACGATCCCCATGATGAAGATCGAGAGGTTCTGCTTGACGATCGGCGCATTGCCGAAAAAATAGCCGCAATAGATGAAAAAGCCAATCCAGGAAACGCCCCCGGCGAAGCTGTAGAGCATGAAGCGGCGATAGCTCATGCTGCCCACGCCTGCCACGAAAGGCGCGAACGTCCTGATGATGGGCAGGAACCTGGAAAAGACTACAGTCTTGCCGCCGTGCTTTTCGTAGAAGGCATGCGTTCTCTCAAGGTGTTCATGATTGAAGAAGCGCGACTTCTCGTGGGAGAACACTTTCGGGCCGACAAACCGCCCTATCCAGTAATTGGTATTGTCCCCGGAAAATGCTGCGAGAACCAGGACGGCTATCAGCAGGTTGACGTCCATCGCACCGCCGGATGCCAGCGTTCCGGCGACGAAAAGCATCGAGTCCCCCGGCAGGAAGGGGGCGACGACAAGCCCGGTCTCGCAAAAAATGATCAGGAACAGGATGAGATAGATCCAGATGCCGTAGCTCTGGGTCAGGACCAGGAGATACTTGTCCAGGTGGAGCAGTACGTCCATGAAGTCCACTCAGTTCGCCTCCGCTTTCCTTTCGGATTTGACGAAATCCGCTCTCGACACCCCGAGCCACATCACGATCGGGCTTGCCACGAGAACCGAGGAATATATCCCGAAAAGAATGCCTATGGTGAGGGCGAGCGCAAAATAGTGCAGCGCCTCTCCCCCGAAAAACAGCATCGAAGTCACCATGAGCTGGGTGCAGCCATGGGTGATGATCGTCCTCGACATGGTCCGCGTGATCGCATTGTTGATGATTTCAGGAACGGAACTCTTCCTCATCAGCCTGAAATTCTCCCTGATCCTGTCGAACACCACGACCGATTCGTTGACGGAATAGCCGAGGACGGCAAGCACTGCGGCAAGCACGGGAAGCGAAAATTCCCACTGGAAGAAGGAAAAAAAACCAAGAATGATCACCACGTCATGCAGGTTCGCGATGATCGCGGCAAGCGCGAAGCGCCATTCGAAGCGGATCGCAAGATAGCCCATGATGCCAAGGGAAACCAGAAGCAGCGCAAGCGAGCCGTTGTTGACGAGTTCCTTGCCGACCTGCGGTCCGACGAATTCAACCCGTCTCATCTGCACCGAAGCATCCTGGCTGCGCAGCACGCCAAGCACCGTTTCACTTTCCTTCGCGCCGGAAACATCGGCCCTCAAGGGAAGCCTGATCAGCACGTCGCTGGCGGTACCGAAATTCTGCACCGAAGCGTCGGAAAAGGACCCGAGCGAAGAGCGAACCTTCTGGATGTCCACCGGGTGCTCGTAATGCACTTCCATCACGGTGCCGCCGGTAAAGTCGATACCGAAATGCAGCCCTTTGGTTGCCAGCAGGAAAACCGCAACGACGAAGGTCACGAGCGAAATCGCCGTCGTGAACCTGCCGTAGCTCATGAAGGGGATGTCTTTCTTGATCCTGAAAAATTCCATGTTTTTTCCTAAGCTAGCCGATCAGCAGCTTGCCAACCCTGCGCCTGCCGTAGGCGAAGTTGACGATGGCGCGGGAAACCAGCACGGCGCTGAACATCGAAGTCAGGATGCCGAGGCAAAGCACGACTGCGAAGCCCTTGACGGGTCCGGAGCCGAATATGAACAGGGCGATTCCGGCTATCAATGTCGTGATGTTCGAGTCGATGATCGTGCCGAAAGCGCGCTCGTAACCGGCATTGATCGCCGCCTGCGGCGTATTGCCGTTCCTGAGTTCGTCGCGGATGCGCTCGTTGATGAGCACGTTGGCGTCGATCGCCATGCCGAGGGTCAACGCGATGCCCGCCATGCCCGGCAGGGTCAGCGTCGCCTGCAGCAGGGAAAGGACCGCGACCAGCAGGAACAGGTTGGCGCCGAGCGCAACCACCGAAACCAGGCCGAACAGCAAATAATAGACGATCATGAATACGCTGATCGCGATGAAGCCGAACAGGGTGGAATCGAAGCCCTTCCTGATGTTGTCCGCACCCAGGCTCGGGCCGACCGTCCTTTCCTCGATGATTTCCATGGGCGCCGCGAGCGCTCCGGCCCTCAGCAGCAGCGCGACGTCGTGCGCTTCGCCCGTCGTCATGTGCCCTGAAATCTGGACCCTTCCGCCGCCGATTTCCTCACGGATCACGGGGGCCGTCACGACTTCTGCCTTGCCCTTTTCGATGAGCAATATGGCCATGCGCTTGCCCACGTTGTCGGCGGTGATCTGCTTGAAGATTCTGGAGCCGGTGCCGTCGAGATTGATATGCACGGCAGCCTCGTTGGTCCTGTTGTCGAATCCGGGCTGCGCATCGTTGATGTGCTCCCCGGTGAGAACGACGTTCTTCCTGACCAGGATGGGCGCCCCGCCTCGCTCGTTCAAAAGTTCATCCCCGAAGGGTATCTGACCGGCGATCGCAGCCTTCAGGTCGTGCTCGTCGTCGACCATATGGATTTCCAGCGTCGCGGTCCGGCCCAGGATATCCTTCGCCTTGGCCGTATCCTGCACGCCGGGCAGTTCGACCACCACGCGGTCTGAGCCCTGCTGCTGGATGATGGGTTCGGCAACGCCGAGTTCGTTGACCCTGTTCCTCAGGGTGGTGATGTTCTGCTGGATGGCGAATTCCTGTATCTTGGTTCTCGCCTGGGGTTTCAGCTGCGCCGAAATCGAATATTCTCCGCCCGACGACGACTGGTTCAGCACCAGATCGGGAAATTTTTTGGAGATTTCGCCGGATGCCTTGTCGCTCGAATCCTTGTCTGCGAACTTGATGTCGATCGCCTCTCCCTGCCGGCTGATTCCGGTATAGCGCACATCGGCATCGCGCAGATCCGCCCTGATTTCACCCAGGTTGCGATCCAGCGCCATGGTGATGGCGGCATTCATGTCGACCTGCATCAGAAAATGCACGCCCCCCCGAAGATCCAGCCCCAGATACATCGGCAGCGCCCCGAGGCTGGTCAGCCAGGCGGGAGAGCGGGAAATCAGGTTGAGGGCGACCACGTAATCCTCGCCTAGCCCGGCCTGCAGCACATCCTTCGCCTTCAGTTGCGAGTCGGTGTCCCGGAAACGCACCTTGAGGCTCGCGGGGTCCAGAACCACGCCGCTTTCGGCGATTCCGGAAGATTTCAGGATGCCTTCCGCTTTCGCCATCAATGCCGGATCGATTTTGGCGGCAGAACTCGCGGAAGAAATCTGCACGGCGGGAGCCTCGCCGAAGAAATTGGGAAGCGAGTACAGCATTCCGACGAGCAGCACCAGAAATATGATGCCGTTCTTCCACAGGGGGTATCTGTTCATTTCAGCTCGCGGCTTTGATCGTACCCTTGGGCAGAACGGTCTGGACAGCCGTTTTCTGCACCAGCACTTCGACATTCGGCGCGATCTCGATGGTGACATAATTCTCGCCGACCTTCACCACCCGGCCGAGTTCGCCCCCGGTGGTCACCACCTCGTCGTTCTTCTGCAGCGCATCCAGCATCGCCTTCATTTCCTTGCTGCGCTTCATCTGGGGACGGATCAGCATGAAATAGAACACGACGAAAATGACGACGAGCGGTGCAAAACTCATCAGATCGGATCCCGGTGGGGATGCCGCACCCTGCGCAAAGGCGGAAGTTATGAACATGCTTTTCTCCTGCGGGCTTCGCCCGAAAAATCGATGCAAAAGCGCAATTCTAACACGATAGCATGCGCTGACGCCCAAACTCGGCAACAAAATCTTCGAATTTCCCGGCTTCTATCGCCCCCCTGATCCCGCGCATCAGGTCCTGGTAGTAATGCAGGTTGTGTATGGTGTTGAGGCGCGCACCGAGGATTTCGTTGACGCGCTGCAGGTGGTGAAGATAGGAACGGGTAAAGTTGCTGCAGGTATAGCAGGCGCAGGTCTCGTCCAGCGGCCTGGTGTCCTGCCGGTATTTCGCGTTCCTGATCTTGATGTCGCCAAAACGGGTGAAGAGCCAGCCGTTTCTCGCATTGCGGGTCGGCATCACGCAATCGAACATGTCCACCCCGAAAGACACCGCCATGACGATATCCTCTGGGGTTCCCACCCCCATCAGATAGCGGGGCCGCTCCCTGGGCATTTGCGGTGCGGTATGGGCGAGGATCCTTTTCATGTCGCTCTTGGGTTCCCCAACCGAAAGCCCGCCTATCGCATAGCCGTCGAAACCGATTTCCATCAGACCCTGCAGCGATTCGTCTCGCAGCGCTTCATGCATTCCGCCCTGGATGATGCCGAATAGCGCATTCGAATTGCCTTCGTGCGCCGCCCTGCTGCGGGCGGCCCATCTCAGGGAGAGCCGCATCGAATCGCGCGCAGCGTCATATTCCGCCGGATAGGGCGTGCATTCGTCGAAGATCATCACGATGTCGGAATTGAGAACCCTCTGGATGCGCATCGACTCTTCCGGGGTGAGAAAGCAGATGTCTCCGTTGACAGGAGACTGGAACTTCACCCCTTCCTCGCTGATCTTTCTGAGCTCCCCCAGGCTGAACACCTGAAAGCCCCCGGAATCGGTGAGAATCGGCCTGTCCCACCCCATGAAGCGGTGCAAACCGCCGTGCGCCTCTATCGCGGCAAGCCCGGGGCGAAGCCAGAGATGGAAGGTGTTGCCGAGGACGATATGCGCGCCGATTTCGACGAGTTCCATGGGGCTCATGGCCTTCACCGTGCCATAGGTTCCCACCGGCATGAATGCCGGCGTCTCGACTGCGCCGTGGGCAAGCGTGAGGGTTCCCCGCCTCGCCTGCCCCTGGGTCTTGTGAAGTTCGAACTTCATAATTTTTTCTCCAGGAGCATCGCGTCCCCGTAGCTGAAAAAGCGGTAATTTTCCCTTATCGCATGATGGTAGGCGCAGCGGATCGCTTCCATTCCGGAGAAGGCCGAAACCAGCATCAAAAGGGTGGATTTGGGGAGGTGGAAATTGGTGAGCAGCCGATCAACCACCCTGAACTGGTATCCGGGCGTGATATAGATCGATGTCTCCCCAGAGTTCTTCCCGTAAAGCGCGGCGGATTCGAGCGCCCGGAGCGCGGTCGTTCCGACCGAGATCACTTTCTTTCCCTTTGCTTTGGTCTGTTCCACCCTGTCCATGACTTCCTGCGGCACATGAAAAACTTCGCTGTGCATTTTGTGCTCCAGGATGTTCTCGACCCTGACCGGCTGAAAGGTTCCCGCGCCGACATGCAGCGTCACATGGGCGATATCGACGCCCATGCCGGCTATCTTCTCCAGCATGCTTGCGTCGAAATGCAGGCCCGCAGTGGGGGCAGCGACCGCACCCGGATGTTTCGCATAGACGGTCTGGTATCGCTCCTCGTCGTATTGGGTGGCGGCATGAGCGATATAGGGGGGAAGAGGGAGCTTGCCGCAACGCTCGATGACTTCTGCTGCCCCTTCACTGAAGCGCAGCACATGAAACGGCTCCCGTTTTTCGATCACCTCGGCGCGATCTTCGCCGAAATCGAGCATCGAACCCGGTTTCGGGGAATGGCTCGCCCGGACGGACGCGAGCACATGATGCGAATCCAGGATGCGCTCGACCATGACCTCGATCTTCCCGCCGGTATTCTTGGTTCCGAAGAGCCTCGCCCTGATCACCTTCGTATCGTTGAAAACCATGAGGTCGCCTGGCTCGATGAAAGCCGGCAGTTCCCCGAAAACATGGTCGGAAAGACCGCCCTTGCCGTTCATCACCAGGAGCCTGCTCGCGCCCCTGCTGGCTGCAGGAGCCTGTGCGATCAGTTCCGGCGGGAGGTGGAAATCGAATTGCTGAAGCCTCATCCGCGCATTTTACCTTGTTGCAGAAAAAAGCGCTTTACAGGATAATTCCTCGTTTCCCCGGCCGGGATGGCGGAATTGGTAGACGCACGGGACTCAAAATCCCGCGAAGGAGACTTCATGGGGGTTCGATTCCCCCTCCCGGCACCAAACAAAATCAACGAGTTATCGTAATTCCGCATAACTCGGCATAATTGCGAATAACGCTACTTTTTGCCACTCAATGACCCAAAAATGACCCAAAACTGCAAATCCGGGAAGGTTCGGGAAGGTTGCTGGATTATGCAAGTTGACGCTTTCCCATCCTTGACGCTTTGGGCATTACCGCAGTAACGATCATGACGATGGTTCGCCGATCGTGGTGTTCAATTACCAGAGCGGGCGAAGCGGCAGCCACGCCAATGCATTCTTGCAGGGCTGGCGCTTCAAATTTAAACCCGTGACAATCAAATATTGTATTTTCATGCATATGTACTATAAACAGGCTAGCTGGGGTTGAGTCATCTATCAACTCATTAGCGTATGAGTTTATTCAATTTTCTATTCAGGAGAATATAAAATGACGCCAGCACAAACCAAACCCCGGAGTTCCTAAAAACCTTTCTCGCCCCACCCCTTGAGTAGCTGTCGCCCCCCTTAGGGGCGACAGCTACCTATTTAATTAGGAGGCTGTAATGACACCCAAAGACACGACGCAACAAGCCGTTGAAACTGATATTGTTGCAAAACTTAGCAAGGTCGTTGAAGAGGCCATCGAGTCGATTGTAAATACAACCGGACTTTCTAAACGAGAGGTGATCCAGGTTATTGAAGAAGTCAAAGAGGTGGAGCTTGCGCAGGCCACCCAGGCGGCCATCCAGGAAGCCATCAGGAAGATTTCGATTGCCACTGATCTCAATACGGATGAGATTTCCAGAATCTTTAAAGAGAACAGGACTGCCAGCCTTGGGGCTATTACTAAACAGCTTCATGAAAAGAGCAAATCGGACCGCGTAGTCCTGGAAGGCGGGTTTACTCATCATCCAAAACCATTGGCATAGGGCATCTGCTATGCTGGATTTGACGAGCCAGTCAACTTTCCACGCTTTTAAACCCTTTTTGGCAGAAGTAACTCCAGAGGCAGTTCCGGGGTGGAGGCATCCCTCGGCACGACTACTCAGATAGGCAATTCGATCAAAGCAGAAGCCACGTAATGGTCTTCTAATTCTTCTCAGTTACATTGAACATATTTTGGCAATACATGTAACTGAGGAAACCATGATCAAAATGCTATGCATGACATTTTTAGCCGGTTTGCTTGCGGTACCCCTTGCGGCTCCAGCCGCCAGGATCCCGTTCGCAAACGTAGCAGATGTTCCACTGTCCGGAAATCCGACGCGCCTCGATTATGCGAGCATTGACTCAGGAACCCACGAGCTGTTCATCGCGCATCTTGGTGACAGCACAGTCATTGCTGTCGATACTGATCACGACAAGATCATGGCCGACATTCCCGACATCGGTCATGTCCACGGAATCCTTGCAGTACCTGCCCTGGGAAGGATTTACGCTTCGGCCACTTCGACAAACGAAATCGTCGTGATCGATGAAAAAAAACTAATCATTATCGCGCGCATACCAGGAGGCTTATATCCGGACGGCATGGCCTATGCACCACGTCAGCAAAAACTTTATGTTTCGGATGAGCATGGCAAGACAGAAACCGTGATCGACACGCGACACAACCGAAAAATTTTGACAATCCCACTGAACAGCGAGGTGGGCAATTCCCAATATGATTCCGCTTCAGGACATATCTTTGTCAATGCCCAAACATCGGGCAAACTGATCGAGATCGACCCCGACACCGACAAGATTGTTGCAAGTCATGCGCTGCAAGGATGTTCCGGACCCCATGGGTTGCTCATTGATTCACGGGACAGAATCGCATTCGTAGCATGCCAGGACAACAACAGGCTGCTCGCTTTGAACATGAAATCGATGGAAATCACCTACTCCTCCCCGGTCGGGAAAGACCCCGACGTGCTGGCTTTTGATTCCAGTCGGCACCGTCTCTATGTCGCTGGAGAACGGGGCATTGTTTCCATTTTCGATTTGTCCAGCGGGATGAATAAAGTCTGGGAAGGTTTTATTGGAGACAATGCTCATGTAGTCGTCGTCGATCCCGCAACTCACAACGTCTATTTTCCGCTGAAAAATGTCGGAGGCGGTCCCGTGCTCAGAATCATGAAGCCGGACACCCCACACCGGTGATAATTATGCGGATTGCGCAACATATAAGCCCATTTGGGATTACATGGCTCTTTTACTCAAACTTTCCGCCTTGGCCCAGGGAAGAGTCTCCTTTACGAAGAGAAGTGCTATCGATGCGGCAAGCAAAATCACGACCAGAGTGAAGCCGAAGAGCGCTTCGCGCGGGCCAAAGAGTTGCGCAAGATAACCTGTAGCCAATCCGCCGATGCCTACGGCGGCATAGCCTGCGAGTTCGTTCACCCCCTTGGCAAACCCTCGTTGTTCCGCACGGGTGATAAGATTCCCCCTCCCGGCACCATTCACCATCAACGTGTCAGACCCGCATAGAGCAGCGGCAGTTTCTCGGGCAGGCGATTCACATGGTCGACGACCATGTAATTCCTCATTCCGAAAATGCGCGACACATACTGGTCGGCGCTCGCATCGAGGCTCATGCAATAGGTATGGATGCCGCTGCGCCGCGCCTCCTCCACCGCCTTCTTCGCGTCATGGCGCAGGTAATGCGAATCGCGCACGTCGACATCGGCAGGTTCCCCGTCGGTGATCACCATCA
>JAJZRP010000025.1 GCA_021802655.1 Pseudomonadota bacterium | reverse complement strand
GCAGGGCGGCCGATGAGGCGGATTCCATTGACCCCGTCCGGCGCGAGGCGGCTTTTGAGCTGAAACGACGCATGGTTGAAGTGCTCAATCCCCATGACAACCATGGTTTCCGGGCTGCCGTGGTGGGAGGGCTGATAGCGCGCGGCAAATCCGAAGAAGCCATTTCCATGGCCGGACGTTACCCTGACGATTTCGCGGATATGGCATTTAATCGTGCGCTCGCTCATTATGCCAATGGAAAAATGGACGAAGCGCAACGGATCGCAATGGATGCATTGCGGCAGCATCCCCGAGTAGGCAGGATGCTGCTGGCCGCGTCCCCAAGAAAACCGCGAATGGACGAACATGGCTATCGTATCGGCAGCGATCAGGAAGCCTGGCTGTATCGGGAAGAATTTCGTTCCTTGTGGGAGGAGCAGAAGGCGCTGGATTGGCTTGCCGGAATAGCCCGCAAGGCAAAGTGAGCAAATCCATTTCCGACCTTTTGATGCGATCGCAGAGTGAAATTGCCTCTGCCCTTGGATTGCCGCCCTCGGAAGCGCGAATCGAAGGCCAGGCTTTGCTGCGGCGAGCTCTGGGGGATGTTTCTCGTGCCTGGCTCATCACCCACGCCGAAGATCCTGTCGATCCGGAAATGCTCCCGAAATTCGAAGCCATGATCGGAAGACGCCTCAAAGGGGAGCCTGTCGCTTATATCACGGGTTCAAGAGAGTTCTACGGCGTCGAGTTCAAAGTGACGAAGGATGTCCTCGTTCCAAGACCCGAGACGGAACTCCTTGTCGATCTCGCCCTGGAGCGAATTCCGGAGAATTCGCCTTTCAGGGTGCTCGACCTCGGAACGGGAAGCGGAGTCGTCGGAATTTCGATCGCAAGACACAGGAAGCGTGCGACAGTCACGGCAGTCGACAAATCTCCGTCTGCGCTTGCCGTGGCGAAACAAAACGGAGAGAAACTGGAAAACATCCGGTTTGTGGAAAGCGACTGGTTCGCTGCGCTCCAGGGCGAGAAATTCGACCTGATCCTGTCCAACCCGCCCTACATTGCGGAAGGGGACGAACATCTTGCGAACCTGAAATTCGAGCCGGCGCTTGCATTGACGAGCGGCAGAGACGGACTGGATGCGATCCGAAGCATACTCGAAGCGGCCCCCTCCCATCTCGAACCCGGAGGATGGCTGCTTTTCGAGCACGGTTACAATCAGGGGGAAACTTGCCGGGAGCTTCTTTCGAAAAATTTTGTCGAAGCGGGTTCCTGGAAGGACCTTTCCGGAATCGAGCGCGTCAGCGGCGGAAGATTGACCTCGGGGTGAACGGCAGGTACACTTTACCTCACTATTTTTGTCGGATTTTACGGAGCTTCCATGGATATACAGGACACCATCAGGGATCAGGTCACGGGCAATCGTGTCGTGCTTTACATGAAGGGGACGCCCCAGTTCCCGCAATGCGGTTTTTCGGCGAATGCAGTGAACATCCTGAAGCGTTGCGGCGTTCAGGATTTTTTCAGCGTCGACGTGCTTTCCAACCCGGAAATTCGCCAGGGAATCAAGGAATACGCCAACTGGCCGACCATTCCGCAGCTTTATGTCAACGGTGAATTTGTCGGCGGCTCGGACATCATGATCGAGCTGTTCCAGTCGGGCGAATTGCAGGAAATGCTGAAGTAGGCCCTAATTCATCCGATTTCGGCAAGCAATCCATCGATCATGGATGCTGCCTGCTGCAGGTAGCTTGCGCCGAAAAGGTTGAGGTGGTTCAGCACGTGATACAGGTTGTAGAGCGTTTTTCTCGTCCCATACCCAGAGTCGAGCGGGAAGGCCTCGATGTAGGCCGAGTAGAATTCCTGCGGGAAGCCGCCGAAGAGTTCTGTCATCGCGATGTCGGCTTCGCGGTCCCCGAAATAAACCGCGGGATCATACAGCACGGGATGGCCGGATGTTTCGAATCCCGCGTTTCCCCGCCACAGGTCGCCATGCAGCAGGGATGGCGCGGGCTTGTGGCCGACAAAGAATGCATCCAGGTTTCCCATCAGTTTTTCCGCTCTGCGCCCGAAATCGCAGCCGTTTCTTCCGGCAAGGTCGAACTGGAAGCCCAGTCGCCTCGTTTTCCAGAATTCGATCCAGTCTTCCGAAGGCGTATTGATCTGGGCCGTGGAGCCGATGAGATTGTCCCTGTCCCAGCCGAATTCTCCTGATGTGACCCGGTGCAGTTCTGCGAGGCCGGCTCCGAGAAGATCGAAGCGCATGATTTTCCGGCTCATTCCGACATATTCGAGTACCAGCCAGTGACGGCCTTCATGAGACCCAACGCAAATCACGCCGGGGGTGCGCACGATTTTACCGATTGCCTCAAGCCCCAGGGCTTCCGGTTCGAAAGGCAGTTTTCCGGTTTTGACGAAGTAGCGTCCTGAATTGCCTTCGAGCAGCCATGCATTCGAGATGCAGCCGCCTCCGATCGGGCTTTTCCCGAGCGGGGAAAATTTCCTTCCTGTCGCATCCGAAATCCCGGATGCGATTCTTCCCCAAAGATCAGGCAAGCTTTTTCCTGGCTCGCGCGATTGCCGCCATCACCTGGTTCGGCGCCGTTCCGCCGATATGGTTGCGGCTGCCCATGGACCCTTCCAGGGTGAGGACCTGGTGCGCATCCTCGCCGACAAGATTCGAGAACCGTTTCAGCTCCTGAAGGGAGAGTTCGCCCAGATCGCAGCCCTTTTCCTCGCAATAGCGCACGGCCCTCGCCACGGCTTCGTGAGCATCCCGGAAAGGCAGTCCCTTTTTCACGAGATAGTCTGCAAGGTCGGTTGCGGTGGCATAACCCCGGCTTGCCGCGAGCCGCATGGCCTCCTTGTTGACCTTGATGCCGGGGATCATTTGGGCATAGATCCTGAGGCTGGTCGAGACCGTGTCGACTGCATCGAAAAGCGGTTCCTTGTCTTCCTGATTATCCTTGTTGTAGGCAAGCGGCTGGGATTTCATCAGCGTCAGCAGGGCGATCAGGTGCCCGGTGATCCTGCCCGTTTTTCCCCGGACCAGCTCCGGAACGTCCGGATTTTTTTTCTGGGGCATGATGGAAGAGCCGGTGCAGAAGCGGTCTGCAATGTCAATGAAGCCGAACCCGGGATTCATCCACAGGATCAATTCTTCGGAAAAGCGCGAAAGGTGGGTCATGACGAGGGCGCTGGCTGCGCAGAATTCGATCGCGAAATCCCTGTCGGAAACCGCATCCAGAGAATTTTCGCAGACCCCTTCGAACCCGAGCATTTTTGCTACGCTCTCCCGATCGATGGGATAACTGCTGCCTGCCAGAGCGGCGGAACCCAGGGGCAATCGGTTGACGCGTTTGCGGCAATCGGAGAAACGTTCTCTGTCGCGGGAGAGCATTTCGAAATAAGCCATCAGGTGGTGTCCGAAGCTGACGGGCTGGGCGACCTGTAGATGGGTGAATCCGGGCATCACGGTATCCGTATGTTGTTCCGCGAGATCGAGGATCGCCGATTGCAGCGACTTGATCGATTCATCGATGCTGTCTATTTCATGTCTCAGGAAAAGCCGGATGTCGGTTGCGATCTGGTCGTTTCTGGATCTTGCCGTATGAAGGCGCTTTCCGGCATCGCCCGCCAGCGCAGTCAGACGTTTTTCGATATTGAGATGGACGTCTTCCAGTTCGAGCGACCAGTCGAATTTTCCGTCCCGGATTTCGAGCAGTATGATTTGGAGCCCGCTTTCTATGGCATCGAGGTCCTGGCGGCTCAATATGCCGACAGAATGGAGCATTTTCGCATGGGCGAGCGAGCCCTGAATGTCGAATTCGGCCAGCCTTTTGTCGAAGGAAATCGAGGCGGTGTAGCGCTGGACCATTTCCGCAACCGGCTCAGAGAACCTGCCCGACCATGTTTTGGAATTCGATCCGTCATTTTGGAGGTCTTGCATACTGTTCCCGCCTTGTTCAGAATAAGTGAATGAATCGCAATAGTATAAATCAAAACCTGACGCTGCCGAATTTCCGCAATTCCGGGATCATGCTGCGCATCCTGGTGATCGTCAATCTGCTGTGCTTTCTGGCAGCTTTCCTGAAATCCGGGTCTTGGCAGGGTTTGATGCGTGAATGGGCCGATATTTCCGTCGTGAGCCAGCCCATGCTGCTGGCAAGTCTGCTTTTTTTTGCATTGCTCGAGGACTGGCTGCACGGTTTTCCCTATTTCGTCGCAGCCGGGCTTATGCTTCTGGCCGAGATGCTGCTCGCAGCCTTCATTCACTGGTTCGGCGATTTCTTTTCTTACGGGAGCCTCTTGCGTTACTGGGTTTTCAGCATTCTGACGGTTTCATTCCTGCTCTGGTACTTCAACCTGAGAAGTCGCGCGCTCTCCCCAGCCCTGACGGAAGCCAAGCTGCAGGCGCTCCAGGCGAGAATTCGCCCCCATTTCCTGTTCAACAGCCTCAATGCCGTTTTGAGTCTGGTCCGCTCTGACCCTTTCCGTGCCGAGATGGCGCTGGAGGATCTCGCCGACATGTTCCGGGTGCTGATGGCAGACAACAGAAAGCTGACAACCCTTTCCAGGGAAGTGGAGCTTTGCCGGGAATACCTCGATATCGAGAAACTCAGGCTGGGGGAGCGGCTTCAGGTGGAGTGGCACATAGGCAAGATGCCGGGGGACGCCATGGTCCCCCCCCTGCTGTTGCAGCCCCTGCTGGAAAATGCGGTCTACCATGGCATCGAGCCCTCTTCTGCAAAAGGCGTCATCAGCATCCATATTTACCGCAGACGCAACGAAATTCATGCAGTATTGCGCAATCCCTATTCGCCTGAAGGCAGGGCGCATCACCAGGGAAACAAGATGGCGCTGGAAAACATCAAGGAGAGGCTGAGCCTGCATTTCGATGCGGCGGCGGACCTGAAGATCGAGATCATGGGCAATGTTTTTCAGGTCCACATCACTATCCCCTATATCCAGGAAGCGAATCAGCGTGATTGAAGACACTTTAAGAGTGCTCGTCGTCGACGACGAAAAGCCTGCAAGGCAGAGGATCAGGGATGTCCTTGCGGACTGTGCGTCGAAATTGCCTTTGGAAGTTGTCGGGGAGGCTGCAAATGGCCTGGAGGCGTTGCAAATCATCGAATCGAGCGAAATCGATGTCGTGCTGCTCGATATCAGAATGCCCGACATGGATGGGATTGAACTCGCCCAGCACCTGACGAAGCTGCCCAACCCTCCCGCCGTGATCTTCACGACGGCATACAGCGACCATGCGCTTGAAGCATTCGAGGTGCATGCCGTCGATTATTTGCTGAAGCCCATAAGGCTCGGCCGTCTGTTCAATGCGCTGTCAAGGGCAGGCACCATGCGGCCTCTGCCGCTCGACATGTTGAAAGCGATATCGGATGCTCCGAGAACCCATCTTTCCGTTCAGGAAAGAGGGAAGATTCATCTGGTGCCGGTTGCCGACATAATTTATATGAAGGCGGAACTCAAGTACGTCGCGCTGAACACGAAGGACAAAACCTACCTGCTCGAGGAGTCTCTTTCGAGCATGGAAGAGGAATTCAGGGAGGATTTCGTCCGTATTCATCGCAACACCCTGGTTGCAAAAAAATACATGCTCGGCTTCGAAAGGGATGCTTCGGAAGATGGCGGCTGGAAGGTGGTTCTGGGCGGCAGGCCGGAAAAGTTGACCATCAGCAGACGTCAGCAGCATATCATCAAGCAGTACAGAATGTTGCATTTCTATTCAGCCAATTGAAATGGCTGCAACTTTGGATTGCCAGGCTACAATCTTTTGGTGTAGGGCGAGTCCCAGGTATGTAAAGGGCAAACTGATAAGCAATGTCAGGACGCAAAACCTCCGGTCCGATTTCAACGGATAGCGGGGTTACCGTAGAGGATATATGAGCGTATCCGTGCCTGGCTGGTGCCGAATGCAGGCAACACAGCTACTATAGTCTCAGCCTGGCCCAGGCCAATGCAAGCCCCCTCACTTTGCAGGCTCAGCCAGTTGATAACCAGGTTAATGACATTTTTGGAACCCTTCCTACAATAATTTGTGGGGTAAAGAGGAATAGAGTGCAACTGGAACATTGCTGGGGCTATTGAACCAATCGCGCCTTCGCGTGCGTCTAGTTCCGGAACCTGATTAGCGGTACGGGATGTTGCATTAAAGAGACAGCCGGTTGCCTTCACCTGAAGGCTTGAGGCACTATATCCCACACTGGGGAGCGGTCACCTTGAATCTTGCTGAAGGCGGGTGGGATCCCGATGGATAAGCACAAACTAATCGTTTTACTCATGGGCGCAGTTTGGGTCCCGGGCGGGGCTTTTGCCGATGCCGTGAAAGTCACGGGCGGCGCCGGCATCACGGTTTCCGAGGAAGCGTCTGACGTGGGGGATAACGCTTACTTCGGTCTCAAGGGTGGGGAAGACCCGTTTGCGCATCTGCGTGACAAGATCAGCCAATACTGGACGCCGGATCTCCATGGACTTAATGCCAGAATTGCGTATGTCTCAGAAAGCGATGCGGCAGGCTTTGCCAGCCTCGGCGCGATGTCTCCTGCGAGTGCGGGCAGGCTGTCGTTTTCCCTGAATTACCATTACGGGCAGGCTTCCGCTTTTCTCGGAAGCGAATCCGACTGGAATGGTGCTTCTTTTGGGCCGGCGCGCTCGGCCAACCAGATTGGCGCTTCATATGATTTTTCCGGGGGCACGAAATTCGGATTCGGCTATGGGCAACTGCAATACAATTTTCTTGCGGGTTCTTCCGGAATGCCGAATGCAGGGGGCATACAAATGAACGACTGGTATCTCTCCCTCGTTCAGGATGTCGGAACCAGCGGACATGTGCGGCTTTCCGTTCTTCAGGCGGATGGTGCGGCTGCAGGCGGGATGGGTATTCAGGGTTCGGCGAGTCAATTATCATTGGGCTATGGTCATGCCCTTTCGAACCAAACGGAAATCTATGCCCTCTATACCAGGACAAACAATAGCTACAATTTCGCGACCAATCCTTTCGGCCTGGGTGTGGGTCCGAACACGTTCGGACTGGGCGTCAAGCATAGTTTCTAGGGCCAGTTAACACTTGTCTGTATCGCGCCGGACAAGTGTTAACTGGCCCTGGTCAGTGCATGGCTGAAAAATCCCTGCCTTGCGGGGATTTTTTCGTATCGGATGATGTCATACAAACCGTACAAAATTGACAAGACCGATATGACCAGAATTCTGACGATCGAGGATGACGAAACAACCGCGCGGGAAATTATCGCCGAACTCAGCAGCCATGGTTTTGAAGTGGAGTGGGTCGATAACGGCAGGGCCGGCCTCGCCAAGACGTTGAGCGGAAATTACGACCTCATTACGCTCGACCGGATGCTGCCCTCTGTCGACGGCCTGGCGATAGTGACCGCTATGCGGCGCGAAAATATCGACACCCCGGTGCTGATGATCAGCGCGCTCAGCGATGTGGACGAGCGGGTTCAGGGGCTGCGCGCCGGTGGAGACGATTATCTGGTCAAACCTTTCGCTTCCGACGAGATGGCGGCAAGGGTCGAGGTTCTGTTGCGCAGGAAAGAGAGGCAGTTTCCCCAGACCGTGTTGCGCATCCTGGATCTGGAACTCGACCTCGTGGCAAGAACGGTCAGCCGGCGTAAAGTCCAGCTTGATCTTTTGCCAATGGAATTTCGCCTGCTGGAATACATGATGCGCAATTCCGAGCAGATTCTCACCCGCACCATGCTTTTCGAGTCGGTATGGGGCTATCACTTCGATCCGGGCACCAATATCATCGACGTGCATATCGGGCGTCTTCGCCGCAAGGTGGATAGCCCCGGCCTGCCACCCCTTATCCATACTGTTCGCGGATCGGGATACATCCTCAGTGAACATCGCTAAGTTTTCCCGGACGACGACATTCCGGCTGACGCTCATATACAGCATATTTTTCACGGTATGCGTGATCATGCTGATGGGATTCGTCTACTGGAAGACGGCCAGGGAGATGACCCGCCGGGTGGACCAGATTTTGATCCTGGAAATGCAGGATTTCGTTGACACCAGAAGCGATCTTCTTCCCGGAAAAATCGAAGAGGGCATCGGGCGCGATCAGCGGCATATTTATTTTTATGGGCTTTTTGCAAGCGATGGCAGAGAGATAGCGGGAAATGTCTCCGGCATTCCGCCTGATTTGCCAAGAAATGGAAGAATCTATCAAACCAGCCTGATCTCCTCTTCGCTTCCGCCGCTTGTTGCCAGGGCTGCCGTCATTCGTCTGGACTCTGGCAATCTGCTGCTGTTGGGCCATGATGTGCAACAGCTTGCCGAATTTCGGGGGATCATGAAAGGCGCGTTTTTTTGGGGGGGGTCGCTGACTGTGGCCTTGGGGCTGATATTCGGCCTTGTTTTGAGTTTCCGACCCTTGAGTCGTATCGAGCAGATTCAGCGCGTGTGCGAACTGATCATGCGGGGCGATATCAGGCAGAGGTTGCCGATTTCCGGGAGGCGAGACGAACTCGACATGCTGACTGCCATTGTGAACAAGACCCTGGATGAGATCGAGAGGCTGATGTCGGAGGTCAAAAGCGTTTGCGACAACATTGCGCATGACTTGCGTACGCCGCTGACAAGGCTGCGTGCGCTGATTTATCGAGCCCAGCAACAGGTCGATGCGCCAAATGCCATGCTGGAGCAGGTGATTTCTGAAATGGATTCCCTGCTGTTGCGTTTTCGGGCGTTGCTGCGCATCTCCGAAATCGAAAACACGCAAAGACGGGCGGGCTTCAAGGCGGTACACCTGTCCGATATACTCGAGCAGGCAGTCGTTTTCTTCGAGCCCCTTGCAGAGGACAAGTCTATCGACCTGTCCATGTCGGCAGAAAAGCTTGCCCCAATTCAGGGTGACGGGGAGCTCCTGTTCGAGGCGATCGTGAATCTGCTCGATAATGCCATCAAATTTACGCCCGTAGGGGGCAAGGTCGTGGCGCGTCTTTCGCAAGGCAATGGCGGTGCAAGGATAGACATCATCGATACCGGTCCGGGAATCGAGGCGAGCGAAAGGGCTGCTGTGCTCAACCGCTTTTATCGCGGGGCTAACGGTCAGTGTGCCCCGGGATTCGGGCTCGGACTCAGCATCGTTATGGCGGTTGTCAGGCTGCACGATTTCGAGTTCGAATTGGGCGAAGCCGATTCCGGCACATGCGCCACGATATTTTGCAGGTCATTCACATTGCATCGATTTATCGAAAAACCCTTGTGATGCCCTTCCGCCTTCCCCGGGAAATGGGTGGGTTAGAATATGTGAATTTATTTTCACATCCGATCAAATCGGATGATCATCGGTTATGATTACGTGCGTTGGGCGGCAGGTAACCGGATGCTGCCCATGATTTTGTGGTTGCTGCCATGATTTTTCAGAATCTACCTGCAGACGGTGTAACATATTCTATTTATTCCGTTTCTTTGACTGGATAAGCTAATGGTCTGGATCGTTCGGGTCGCGTTGAGCCGACCTTACACTTTCATCGTACTTGCCTTGTTGATAGCCATCTTGGGGCCGCTCGTCTATGTGAACATGCGCACAGACGTTTTTCCCGATATCAACGTGCCGGTGGTCAGCGCTGTGTGGACCTACAACGGGATGGCTCCCGACGACCTGTCCAGTCGTATCGTCACTTATTATGAAAGGCAGTTGACGACTACGGTGAATGATATCGAGCATATCGAGTCGCAGTCGCTTTTGGGTGTTGGCATCGTCAAGATTTTCTTCCAGCCGAATGTCAACATCAATGCGGCGGTCAGCCAGGTGACCGCGTTGTCCCAGACGGTTCTGAAGCGCCTGCCGCCGGGAATTACGCCGCCCCTGATTCTGAGCTACAACGCATCAAGCGTGCCGATACTGCAGCTTGCGCTTTCCAGCAAGACGCTTCTGGATAACCAGTTGTTCGACATTTCGAACAACTTCATCCGCCCGCAACTCGCCGAGGTCGAGGGCGCAGCAATTCCTTCGCCCTACGGCGGCAAGAACAGGCAGGTTCAGGTCGATCTGGATTACAAGGCCCTGCGTTCCAAGGGATTGTCCCCTGACGATGTGATCAACGCGATCGGGAAACAGAACCTGATCCTTCCGGCTGGCGTCGAGAAGCTCGACAAGTTCGAATACAATGTGCTGCTCAATGCGAGTCCCCTGGTGCTCGACGAGTTGAATAATCTTCCCATCAAGGCAGTCAACGGCGCGATGGTTTATGTTCGCGATGTCGCTCATGTGTGGGATGGTTTTTCTCCACAGGAGAACATGGTGCGCGTCAACGGGCGTCATTCGGTGCTGACGACCATTCAGAAAAACGGGTCGGCTTCGACACTTTCCATTATTTCGCATGTCAAGAAGCTGCTGCCCAGGATCGAGGCTGGCGCGCCGCCGGGCCTCATCGTCAGGCTGGTCGGAGACCAGTCGATATTCGTGAAAGGAGCGATTGCCGGGGTGATCCGGGAAGGCGTGATCGCTGCTGCCCTGACCTCCCTGATGATACTGCTGTTTCTGGGGAGCTGGAGGTCGACGATCATCGTGACCATCTCGATTCCTTTGGCGATAATGTCGGCAATTATCGCCCTTTCGGTGACCGGTCAGACGATCAATGTGATGACGCTGGGTGGACTTGCACTCGCAGTCGGCATTCTGGTTGACGAGGCGACTGTAACGATCGAGAGCATAAACTGGCATCTGGAGCACGGCAAAATGGTCGAGGAGGCCATTCTCGATGGTGCGAACCAGATCGTGGTTCCGGCATTCGTTTCCCTGCTGTCGATCTGCATCGTGTTCATTCCGATGTTCTTCCTGACCGGGGTGTCCAAGTACCTGTTCATTCCCCTGGCCGAAGCGGTGATATTTTCGATGATAGCTTCGTTCATTCTTTCCCGGACACTGGTTCCGACGATGGCGAAATATCTGCTCAGGCCCCATGTGATGCACCATGAGGGGGGCGAACATCCCGCCCCGTCGAAAAATCCCTTTGTCAGGTTCCAGCACCGGTTCGAAGCAATCTTTATGGTGGTTCGGGCAAAATATCGGGATCTGCTGCTATTGGCGCTATCGTACCGCCGAACGTTCATCATGGGCTTCATGGGCTTTGTGCTGCTTTCCTTTGCGCTGGTGCCCTGGCTTGGCGAGAACTTTTTTCCTGCAGTGGATGCAGGACAGATCAAGCTGCATATTCGGGCGCAGACCGGAACCCGGATCGAGGAAACGGCAAGACTTTGCGACGAGATCGAGCGCGAGGCGAGACAGTTGATTCCGGTTGCCGAAGTCAGAAATATCGTGGACAACATCGGGTTGCCGGTCAGCGGGATCAATCTGACCTACAGCAATTCATCGCCGATCGGCCCGGGGGATGCGGACATCCTGATATCCTTGAACGAAGGGCATCATCCCACAGCGGACTATGTCAAACTCCTGCGCAAAAAACTGAAGCAGGATTTTCCAGGGGTGACCTTTGCATTTCTTCCCGCGGACATCGTGAGCCAGATCCTCAATTTTGGTCTGCCTGCACCGATCGATGTCCAGGTGATCGGGTTCAACCGGGATGCCAATCGCGTTTATGCATCAAAGCTCATGAGCCGTATCAAAAATGTTCCGGGCTTGATGGACTTGCGAATCCAGCAGGCGTTCAACCAGCCCGAGCTTCATGTCGATGTGGACCGGACTTTGGCCCGTCAGCTCGGATTCAGCCAGAGGGATGTCGCCAACAGCTTGCTGGTCAGCCTGTCCGGAAGTTTGCAGACACAGCCGAATTTTTGGGTGAATCCGGATAACAAGGTTTCCTATCCCCTGGTCGTGCAGGCTCCTCAGTTTCGCATGGACACCCTGAATGATCTGCATAATATTCCGGTGACTTCAAGTTCCGGCGCTCAGCCGCAAATTTTGGGGGCGCTTGCCAAAATTTACATGGGTCAGGGGGAGGCCGTGGTGTCGCACTACGACGTTCAGCCCACCATCGATATATTCGGCTCGACTCAGGGACGGGATTTGGGAGACGTGGCGCGGGACATTCAAAAAGCCATGAAGGATACCGCCAAGGATGTTCCAAAAGGTTCGTTTGTCGTGATGAGGGGGCAGATCAAGGCCATGAACAGTGCCTACAGCGGACTTCTTTTTGGCTTGCTCGGCGCTATCGTTTTGATTTACCTCTTGATCGTGGTGAATTTCCAGTCGTGGCTGGATCCTTTCGTGATCATCACGGCTTTGCCTGCCGCTTTGGCCGGAATCGTGTGGATGCTGTTCGCAACGCACACGACGCTGTCGGTGCCGGCGCTCATCGGATCCATCATGTGTATGGGTGTTGCAACTGCAAACAGTATTCTGGTGGTGAGTTTTGCGCGGGAACGTCTCGATAATGGCGACAGCGGTATCACCGCCGCCATGGAGGCCGGTTTTGTTCGCTTCCGCCCTGTGTTGATGACAGCGCTTGCCATGGTTATCGGCATGATCCCCATGGCACTGGGTCTCGGCGACGGCGGTGAGCAGAATGCCCCGCTGGGCCGCGCGGTGATCGGCGGGCTGCTGTTCGCCACCACCGCAACGTTGTTTTTTGTGCCCGTAGTGTTCAGCCTCGTTCATTCCCGTCAGAATCTGGGTGAACAGGCAAATTCCGATAGATTGATCCCGGAGCCGTCATAATGTCCAATGAAATAATTCCTCTTCGTAGCAATGTCCCCCGTCGACTGCGCCTTGTCGGTTTGGGTTTCCTGATAGTTGCCATCTCCGTTGCCACAATAGGCATTGTGAGCAGGTATGGCCATGAAAAGGAATTGCGCAAGGAAGTGGTGGAGGGGAACGTCACTCCCGTCGAAGTGGTGAAGCCGCAGCACGGTCCGAGTGACCAGGAGCTGATTCTGCCTGGAAACGTAATGGCGGATTACACGGCGCCGATTTATGCGCGAGTGAACGGTTATCTTAAAATATGGTATACGGATATCGGAGCGATCGTCAAAAAAGGACAGTTGCTGGGCGTGATCGATACGCCTGAACTCGACGAGCAAATCATGCGCGCTCGCGCCAATGTGGCCACTGCCGAATCCAATCTGGAAATTGCGAAAATTACCGCCAAGCGGTGGCAGGATCTGCTCGCATCCGACTCGGTTTCCCATCAGGCGACGGACGAGAAAGTGGCCGAAGCCAAATCCAAGAGCGATATCCTGAATGCCGCGCGCGCCAATCTTCAGAGCCTGCTTGCCCAGCAGGCCTTCAACAAGGTTGTGGCGCCTTTCGACGGAGTGGTGACGGAGCGTAATACCGATATCGGCCAATTGATTGACCTGGGCAGCCACAGCGGGACTCCGCTGTTTCAGGTGGCCGACATTCATAAATTGCGTATTTACGTAGAGGTTCCGCAGAGTTATTCTGCGCTGATCAAGGAGGGCATGACGGCAGAGCTCTATTTTCCGGAGCATCCCACTACGCCTTTCTCTGCGACGTTGGTCAGCACATCCCGAGGGATCCACGTCACATCCAGGACATTGACCGTGGAGTTGCAAATGGACAACAAGAATGGTGAGGTTCTTCCTGGCACCTATGCCGAAGTTCATTTCCATCTTCCCACGAGGGCGAGCGTATTCAGACTGCCCTCCAGCACCTTGCTGTTCCGCAAGGAAGGGCTGCAGGTGGCGACTGTGGGGCCCGACAACAAGGTGGTTCTCAAGAACATCAAGTTGGGTCGTGAGTTGGGGAAAGAGGTAGAGGTGACGGCCGGAATCGATGGCGCTGATCTCGTCATCGACAGCCCTTCCGATTCCATATTGCAAGGCGATCCGGTTCGGATCAAGCCCGCGAAGGCAGCGGCAAAGAGGCCGAAGTCATGAACCGGAACAATCTTGCCTCAGCGCTGTTGTTCACGCTGATGCTTGGCGGCTGCTCCCTTGCGCCGACCTACAAGAAACCCGTGACCCCGGTGCCTGCTGCCTACAAGGGAGCGGTCGGAATCTGGAAACAGGCGAATCCTTCCGACAGGCTTTCCCGCGGGGACTGGTGGAAAAATTACAACGATGCGCTTCTCGACAAGCTGATCGGACAACTGGATGTCGCCAACGCCGATCTTGCTGCTGCAGTCGCGCATTTCGATCAGGCGACTGCCTATGCCGCCGAGGCACGCTCCTTCCTCTTCCCGACCGTGACTGCCGGCTTGCTCAACACCAGGAACCGCCAATCCCTGCATCGGGTCCACCGCGCCGCTGTTGCGAACGGAGGCGGGCAACTTAACGTTTACGGTGATAACAGCATTGGTCTGGCCGCGAATTACGAAGTGGACCTGTGGGGACGCGTGCATAATCTTGTTGCCGCAGGAGAAGCCGGGGCACAGGCTGCAGCACTGGATCTGGAATCCGTCAGGTTGAGCCTGAGGGCGGAACTGGCAGACAATTATCTCGCGTTGCGCTCGCTGGATGCCCAGTCCAAATTGCTGTCAGACCAGGTAGCCGCCTATACCAAGGCATTGACGCTCACCCAGAACAGATTCCAGGGTGGAATCGATTCCGCCCTGGATGTGTCGCGCGCCAAGGCGCAGCTCGATACCGCCAATGCAAAGCTGGCAGACATAGCGGCAAGCAGGGCGCTTTACGAGCATGCCATTGCGACGCTGGTTGGCGTAACTGCAACTTCCTTTTCCATCAAACCTGTCGTGATCGACATGCATCTGCCGAAAATCCCGATAGGCGTACCATCCGCCCTCCTGCAGCGGCGGCCCGACATTGCTGCGGCAGAGCGTCGCCTGGCCGAAGCCAACGACAGGATCGGGATCGCAAAGGCTGCGTTCTTTCCGACCATCATGCTCGGGGCTAGCGCGGGATACGAAAGCGTTTATCAGGCGGCATGGCTCACCGGGCCAAACCTTTTCTGGTCGATCGGCCCATCCGCATTGCTTACGGTTTTCGATGGCGGCCTCAGGCAGGCTATGGTCGATAGAGCCCAGGCTGCATATAACATGGCGGGAGCTCAATATCGTTCGACAGTTCTTCAGGCCTTCCAGGAGGTCGAGGACAATCTTTCACTCCTGAATGAACTTTCCAGGGAGTCGGTTTCACTGAGAGCCGCAGTGACAGATACCCAGCGCACGCTCGATCTTGCGATGAACCGCTACAAGGAAGGGGCTGTGAGCTATCTCGAAGTGGTGACGGCGCAAACAGCCGCGCAGCAGGCCCAGTTGGACGAATTGAATCTCAGGAATAGGCGGCTGCAGGCGAGCGTAAACCTGATCCGCGCTTTGGGCGGCGGATGGAGCGCGGACAGCATGAAGAAAGCTGACGTTTCCTCAAAATAAGGTGTCAAATATCACTGTGTCGTGATGACGGGTGTGATGTCCAGAAGCTGGGCGATCTTTCCCGCTGCGCTCACTGCATCGGGACGGCTGCTGTACGGGCCGACATGGATCTTGTACATCCCGTTTTCTCCCACAATCTCGGGAGCATACCCTTCGAGCTGGCTGCGATGCGCTTCCAGGAAATGCTGGGCATTGGCCCTTTCCGAAAAGGCGCCGATCTGCAGATAGATGCTCCCGGCTTCACTGGAGGCCGGGAGGGGCGTTGCCGGACGCTCTGCAGCCGTTGTTCCGGTCCACTCGTCGGGAAGGATGCTGTCGACTTCCACCCTTGCGCTCCCGCCCCGGATGATGCCTAGCTTGTATGCGGCGGTGTAGGAAAGGTCGATCAGCCTGTCCGAGCGGAAGGGCCCCCTGTCGTTGACACGGACGATGACGGATTTCCCGTTGGCGAGATTGGTTACTTTCGCGTAGCTCGGAATGGGCAGCGTCGGATGGGCTGCAGTCATGGCGTACATGTCGTAGATTTCCCCGGAAGAAGTCTTCTGACCGTTGTAGCGCCTGCCATACCAGGAGGCGATACCTGTCGCCTTGTAGGGTTCGAGGGTGGTTTCGGGATAGTAGGTCTTGCCCATGGTGGTATAGGGCCTGTTGCAGGCCGAAATCAGCTTCTCCTGTTTCGGCACCGCGTCCGGAATGGAATCGAGGTCTGCAGGAGGATTGTCTCCCGGACCGTCATCGAGATAGTATCCCCCCCCCTTGGAATAATGGCTGGTATGCGAGGAAGGAGCCTTGACTGCAGGCGCCTGTACGGGCTCCCCCGCGCAGCCGGCGAGGATGGCGGCGCCGGCTGCAATGCAGAAAAAATAGGTCGCTTTCATGTCTTCACCAATTTCTTGTGCGTATGGATGCTCATCAATATACCGAATCCGAGCAGCATGGTCACCATCGACGTGCCGCCGTAACTGATCAGGGGGAGCGGTACACCGACGACGGGAAGGATGCCGCTCACCATGCCCATGTTGACGAAGCAATAGGTGAAGAAGGTCATGGTGATGGAGCCTGCCATGAGTCTGGAAAACAGGGTGGGTGCCCTGGCTGCGATGCCGAGCCCCCTTGCGATCACGAGCGAATACAGGAAGAGCAGGAAAAGGTTGCCGATGAGGCCGAATTCCTCTGAAAAAACGGCGAAAATGAAGTCTGTCGTATGTTCAGGCAGGAAGTCGAGATGGGCCTGCGTGCCGTGCAGCCAGCCTTTGCCGACCAGGCCGCCCGAGCCCACCGCGATCATGGACTGGATCGTATGATAGCCCGCACCCAGGGGGTCCTGCGAGGGATCGATCAGCGTCAGGAGGCGCTTTCTCTGGTAGTCGTGAAGAACCGACCACAGGATGGGCAGGCTTGCGAGGCCTGAAACGAATAATCCTCCCAGAATTTTCCAGCTGAGCCCAGCGAAGAAAAGCACGAAAAATCCGCTCGATGCGATCAGGATGGCCGTCCCCAGATCCGGCTGGCGAGCGATAAGAAGTACCGGAACCAGGAGGATTACGGCAGCAATGGCATAATTTTTGAGGCCGAGCGCCGATTCATGGCGATCGAAATACCACGCAAGCATCAGCGGGACGGCGATTTTCATCAGCTCGGAAGGCTGGATTCGCGTGATGCCGAGATTGAGCCAGCGCCTTGCCCCGTTGCTGATTTCCCCGAAGAGCGCAACCCCGATCAGGAGAACGAGGCCCGCAGCATAGAGCGGCAGTGCAAAGCGCATCAGTTGGTGAGGGGGGACATTGGCGATCGCCCACATAACGACGCAGGCAACGGTGACATTGACGACCTGGCTGCCGATCTTGGTGAGATTTTCGTCGGAGGCGCTGAAAAGTACGGCAAGCCCCAGACCAATCAGGATCATGGTGCAGACGAGAAGGAAGCTGTCGATATGGTTCGACAGGGTGCGGTGAAGACGCCTAATCAGCGGGTGCATCGATTTTCTCCTGATTGACCTTGTCCTGGGGCAGTTTACCGAGCAGATAATAGTCCATGAGCTGGCGCGCGATCGGTCCGGCCGTGGTTCCGCCGTGCCCGCCGTTTTCTACCAGAATTGCAAGGGCGATTCTGGGGTGATCCGCAGGCGCATAGGCGATGAGAAGCGCGTGATCCCGATAGCGCTCCTGGATATTGCTCGCCACGTATTTCTCGCCCTGCTTGATGCCGATGACCTGGGCAGTGCCGGTCTTTGCAGCGACTTCGTAAGACGCGCCTTCCCCGACTCCGGGGGCCGTTCCTCCCGGCTTGGTGACATCGATCATTGCGCTTCTCACGTCAGCCAGGTAATTCGGGTCGATGTCGAGTTTGTAAAGGAAAGCGGAGGGGGGTTTTTCGATTTTTCCGGTTTTGCTGTTCCTGACGGATTCAACCAGATGGGGCTTGTAGGCGATACCGTCGCTCGCAAGAATGGAGGTGGCGAAAGCGAGCTGCAGGGGTGTGGCAAGATCGTAGCCCTGCCCGATTCCGACAGGAATCGTGTCCCCCGCATACCATTTCTGTTTGTAGCGTTTCATTTTCCATTCGGCAGAAGGCAGGACGCCTGAAAGCTCGCCGCCGATGTCGATCCCCGTTTTTTTGCCGAAACCGAACTGGCTGATGAAATCATGGATCTTGTCTATCCCGAGCAGATTCGCCAAGCCGTAATAATAAGTGTCGCAGGATACGACGATGGACTTGTGCAGGTCGACCAAGCCGTGACCTCCGGGTTTCCAGTCCCGGTAGTGGTGTGACTGGCCGGGAAGTTCGAAATATCCCGGGTCGGAGATGGTGTCGGTCGGAGACCTTGCCTGGAGCTGCAGTCCGGCAAGGGCCATGAAGGGTTTGAACGTCGATCCCGGGGGGTATTCTCCGTGCAATGCACGGTTGAGGAGCGGTTTGTCCGGGGAATTGTTGAGAGCCTGCCAGGTCTGGCTGTCGATGCCTTCGACGAAAAGATTGGGATCGAAACCGGGTTTGCTGACGAATGCGAGAATTTCTCCGTTGTTGGGGTCGATCGCGATCAGCGCTCCCCGGAAGTCGCCGAAGGCTTTTTCAGCGATTTCCTGGAGCTTGCTGTCTATGGTCAGTGTAACGATATCGCCTGAAATGGGGGGGGTTCTGCTCAGTGTCCTGACCTCCCTGCCGCTCGAATCGACTTCCACCTGATCGAAGCCGGTCGTGCCATGCAGTTGCTTTTCGAAGCTCTGCTCGATGCCCATTTTTCCGATGTAATCGGTACCTTTGTAATTCGCGGTGTCTCCCGCAGCGTCGATCTTGTCGAGATCGTTGTCGTTGATTCTCCCGATATAGCCCAGGAAGGGGGAAGTCAGTTCGCCGTCGGGATATTGTCTGAAAAGCCTGGCGTGTATTTCCACACCTGGAAAACGGAAATTGTTGACTGCGAAGCGCGCCACTTCCTCGTCCTTCAACCGGGTGCGTATCGGCAGGCTTTCGAAGCTGTGGCTGTCGTCGAGCAACCTCTTGAAGCGCCTTCTGTCGCTCGGGGAGATTTCGACGTATTTCGACAATTCGTTTATCGTCTTGTTGAGATTCTTGACCTTGCCGGGAGTGATTTCAAGCGTGTAGGCCGAAAAATTTCTGGCGAGCACCGTTCCGTTTCTGTCGAGTATCAGCCCCCGATTCGGCGTTATGGGCACGATGGAGATACGGTTGTTTTCGGCCAGGGTTTTGAAGTGCTCGTGCTGGATGACCTGGAGATAGAAAAAACGCGAGACGAGCAGCAGGAAGAAGAACAGGATGAATCCTGCGCTCAGGCCGAGCCTCAGGCGGTAAGCATGCATCTCCCGCTGATGATCCCGGATCTCGACTTTTTCCTTCATATGCGGTCTGGGTCTGGCTTGGGCCTTTGCGGCAATTTAAGCAGATAGGTGAGGCCGGGCCAAAGGAGCCCCGCAGTCAGGCTGCCCAGAAAATAGGCCCAGCCCACGAAAATGTCTTTGGCGACAAAGCCGGTCAGTACGATGACGGCTTGCATGATCAGGAGGATCAGGGTGACATGGGTGAACTGATGGTCTAGGCTCAGCATGCTCACTCTGCGGCGCAGAACGAGCGCGACAAATGCCATCAGGGAATAGGCGAGCGCATGCTCTCCGAACAGCGTGCCGTCGGCCACATCCACCAATATTCCGAAAATCCAGGAAGTACCTATGCCGACCCTGTGTGGCTGATGGATGCACCAGTAGAGCAACAGCATGGCCACGAAATCGGGGCGTATCCATTCGATGAAACTGCCCAGAGGCAGGAGGTTGAGCAGGAAAGCCGAAAACAGGGAAAGCGCGATGAATCCCGGTTTGGCCGGCAGAAGAATTTCCTCTTTCGGGGCGATTTCCACTATTTCTTTCCCTTGGCTGGAGGAAGCTCGGGTTTCGTTGCAAGATTGGGCTGCGGCAGGGGGGATTCCGGGGCCAGGATCAGCACCTGCCGGTACCGGTCGACGCCTGCAACCGGTTTGCAGGTGATTCTGGAAAAAGCATAGACGGGATTCCTGTCCACGGTCACGACAGTGGCGACCGGAAGCCCTGCCGGGAAGGTGCCGTCCAATCCGGAGGTGACCAGCAGGTCTCCGGGGCGGATGTCGGTGTTCAGCGACATGTATTTCAGATCGAGAAGATTGCTCGATCCGAATCCGAAAACGATTGCGCGCAGGCCGTTGCGCAGCACCTGTACCGGAGTCGGATGATCCTTGTCGGTGATCAGCGAGATTTCGCTGGAAAAGGGATAGACCTGCAGAACCTGCCCGATCACTCCCGCATTGTCGATCACGGCGCTGCCCTCAATGACATGCGCCTGCAGCCCCTTGTCCACGACGACCTTGCGCGAGAACGGGTCGCGTTCGTCATACAATATTTCGGCCATGACCGAGGGCGCATTGACGTGCGCTTGCGCCCCGAAAAGCTGCCTCATGTGGTCGTTTTCCTGCTGAAGCGCCCGATAGCGCAGCAGGGCGGCCCGGTTTTCCAGGTTCTGCCTCTGGAGGAAGGCATTGTCCTTCACCAGCGAGGACTGCGTCCGGGTATAGTCGCCCATTGCGCCGAGCAGTTCGACGGGCATCATCGCAATGCGCTGCAGGGGGTAGATTACTGTGGCAATGCCGGCCCTCAGGGTTTTGAGGTAGCTGTAATGGGCGTCGCTGACGAGAAGCAGCAGCGAGAGCAGGATGAAAAAGGTCAGCCGGACGGCAGGGCTGGGTCCGCGGCTGAATAATTCATGTTCCATCAGTCATTCGTGAAGATGCTGCCCAGCTCGTCCATTTTCTCGAGCGCGATTCCGGAGCCGCGGACCACGCAGGTCAGCGGGTCGTCGGCGATGATCACGGGGAGCGAGGTTTCCTCCATCAGGAGCCTGTCTATGTCGCGCAGCAGCGCACCTCCTCCCGTCAGGACCAGCCCCTTTTCCGCGATGTCCGCGGCAAGTTCGGGCGGGGTTTGCTCGAGGGCGGATTTGACCGCGCTCACGATGCTGTTCAGGGGTTCGGTGAGCGCTTCCAGGATTTCATTGCTGGAAATGGTGAAGCTTCTCGGGATGCCTTCGGAAAGGTTCCTGCCCTTGACTTCCTTCTCCCTGACTTCGTTGCCCGGGAAGGCGGAGCCGATTTCCTTCTTGATCATTTCTGCAGTGGTTTCCCCGATCAGCATGCCGTAGTTGCGGCGGATGTAGTTGATGATCGCTTCGTCGAACTTGTCTCCCCCGACCCTGACGGAACCGGAATAGACCAGCCCGCCCAGCGAAATGACCCCGACTTCGGTCGTTCCGCCGCCGATGTCGACGACCATGGAGCCGGAGGCCTCCTCGACCGGGAGTCCTGCGCCGATCGCGGCGGCCATGGGCTCCTCGATCAGTTCCACCTTCTTTGCGCCCGCGCCCATCGCGGATTCCCGGATGGCCCGCCGCTCGACCTGGGTCGATCCGCAGGGGACGCAAATCACGATCCTCGGGCTGGAAGAGAAAGGCCCGGTATGGCGCACTTTCTTGATGAAATGCTTGAGCATCTGTTCCGTCACGGTGAAGTCGGCAATGACGCCGTCTTTCATGGGACGGATGGCGGTGATGTTGCCGGGTGTCCTGCCCAGCATCTGCTTTGCGGCGAGTCCGACCTGCTGGATGACCTTCTTGCCGTTCGGTCCGCCGTTTTGCCTGATGGCAACCACGGAAGGTTCGTTCAGGACGATGCCCTGTCCGGACATGTAGATCAGGGTGTTGGCGGTGCCCAGGTCGATGGCGAGATCATTAGGGCGGAGGAAGCCGTTCAGGAAGTTAAACATATCGTGCGGTGCTCGAGTGAAAGGTGCAAGAAATAAAGGTTTTATGATACCCTATAAAACCGATTTTGTTAAAGAACTAAGGTATTTTATGTCCATTTCCCTGAGCGACGTGAAGCGGATCGCGAGCCTTTCCAGGATAGCCGTGAGCGATGCGGAGGCCGAGGCGACGCGCGCCCAGTTGTCCGGGATTTTCAGCCTGATCGAAGAGATGCAGGCGGTGGATACCGGCGGCATAGCGCCGATGTCCCATGCCCAGGAGATCGTGCTCAGATTGCGCAGCGACACCGTGACCGAAACCGATCAGCACGAAGCCTTCCAGAGGGGGGCGCCGCAGGTGGAGGCCGCGCTTTACCTCGTACCCAAAGTCATCGAATAAGTTTTTCATCCGGACCGATCCATGTTCAATTCAAGTTTGAAGGGACTTTCCGCGCAGCTCGCGGACAGAAAAATATCCAGCGTCGAGCTGACCAGGGAATTCCTCAAGAGGGTGGGTGAACTCAATCCCGTGCTCAACGCCTTCGTCACGGTGGATCCGGAAGCGAGCCTCGACCAGGCGAGGATCGCGGACGCCATGATTTCATCCGGACGCGCGGGGCCGCTGACAGGGATTCCGGTTGCGCAGAAGGACATTTTCTGCGCGAAGGGCTGGCTCACCACCTGCGGTTCGAAAATGCTTTCCAATTTCGTCTCGCCTTACGACGCTCACGTGATCGAGCGTTTCAATGCCGCAGGAGCGGTGAATCTGGGCAAGACGAACATGGACGAATTCGCCATGGGTTCTTCCAACGAGACCTCCTTTTTCGGCCCGGTTAAAAATCCGTGGGACATCAAGGCCGTTCCCGGAGGGAGCTCGGGCGGTTCCGCAGCCGCTGTTGCAGCGCGCATGGCACCTGCTGCGACGGGGACCGATACCGGCGGCTCGATCAGGCAGCCCGCCGCCCTTTGCGGCATTTCCGGGATCAAGCCGACCTACGGCCTCGTATCGCGTTACGGCATGATCGCTTTTGCTTCCAGCCTGGACCAGGGCGGACCGATGGCGAAATCGGCGGAAGACCTCGCCATCCTGCTCAATGCGATGGCGGGGTTCGACAAGCGCGACTCGACCAGCCTGGAGCGGCAGCCGGAGGATTATGCGCGGGATCTGGAGCAGCCTTTGGCGGGACTCAGGATAGGCATTCCGAAGGAATATTTCGCGGAAGGATTGAGTGCGGACGTCGAAAAGGCGGTCCAGGCGGCCATTTCCGAATACGAAAAGCTGGGGGCGACTATTGTCGAGGTCTCCCTTCCCAACACCCGGCTTTCCATCCCGGTTTATTATGTCCTTGCCCCTGCGGAAGCTTCGAGCAATCTTTCCCGCTACGACGGCGTGCGCTATGGCTACCGGTCTGCGAACTACCGGGATCTCACCGAGATGTACGAGAATTCCCGCGCAGAAGGCTTCGGGGCGGAAGTGAAACGGCGCATCATGGTGGGCACCTACGTGCTTTCGCACGGTTATTACGACGCCTATTACATGCAGGCGCAGAAGCTGCGCCGCCTGATCGCGAGGGATTTTGCCGAGAGCTTCGAAAAATGCGACGTCATCATGGGGCCGACTTCGCCTTCCACCGCGTTCGATCTCGGGGAGAAGGGCGACGATCCGGTGCAGATGTACCTCTCCGACATCTACACGATCGCGGTCAACCTGGCCGGGCTTCCGGGCATGTCGATTCCTGTCGGTTTCGGCGATAACGGGCGCCCCGTGGGACTGCAGATCATCGGAAACTACTTTTCCGAAGCGAAGATGCTGAATGTCGCCCATCAATACCAGAAAGCGACGGACTGGCACGGCCGGATGCCGAATATTTGAACAAGGATGGATAACATGCAATGGGAAGTGGTCATCGGCCTCGAAGTGCACGCGCAGCTCTCGACCGAATCGAAAATATTTTCCGGGGCTTCCACGGCTTTCGGCGCCGCGCCCAACGCCCAGGCCTGCGCAGTCGACATCGCACTCCCCGGGGTTTTGCCGGTATTGAACAGGGGTGCGGTGGAACGCGCGATCAAGTTCGGACTCGCGGTAGGGGCGAAAGTTGCGCGCCGCTCGGTTTTTTCCAGAAAGAATTATTTTTATCCCGATTTGCCCAAGGGTTATCAGATCAGCCAGTTCGACCTTCCTGTGGTGCTGGGCGGGGAGATCCCCATCCTGGTCGACGGAGTCGAGAAAAAGGTCAGGTTGACCCGCGCGCATCTCGAGGAGGATGCGGGAAAGTCGCTGCACGAGGATTTCCACGGCATGACCGGGATCGATCTCAACCGGGCCGGAACGCCGCTTCTCGAGATCGTCTCGGAGCCAGACATGAGCAGCCCTCTGGAGGCGGTCGCCTATGCCAGGGAATTGCATTCTTTGGTGCGCTATCTCGACATCTGCGACGGGAACATGCAGGAAGGCTCTTTCAGGTGCGACGCCAACGTTTCGGTGCGGCGCCCCGGCGGCCCGCTGGGTACCCGGCGCGAAATCAAGAACCTCAATTCGTTCCGTTTCCTGCAGCAGGCCATCGAATATGAAATCCGGTGGCAGATCGATACCTTGGAGAGTGGCGGAAAAATTCAGCAGGCGACCGTGCTGTTCGATTCCGACAGGGGCGAGACGCGCGCCATGCGATCGAAGGAAGAGGCGCACGATTACCGCTATTTCCCCGACCCCGATCTGCTGCCGCTGGAGATTTCCGAGGCATGGATCGAGGAAGTCGGAAAAACGCTTCCCGAATTGCCGCAGGCGAAGCGCATACGCTATGTCTCCGATTTCGGGCTGTCCGCCTACGACGCAGGCGTTTTGACTTCCTCGAAGGAGCTTGCTGCCTATTTCGAGGAGGTTGTGAGCATTTACTCCGACGCCAAGGTTTGCGCCAACTGGGTCATGGGAGAAGTCAACGGCTGGCTCAACAAGGCCGGGATCGAGATCGCAAAATGCCCGATTTCGAGCCGGGCGCTGGCGGGACTCCTGAATCGCATCGGGGACGGCACGATTTCCGGCAAGATCGCCAAGGAAGTATTCGAGGCGATGTGGAACGGAGAGGGAGAGGCCGACGCCATCATCGAGGCCAGGGGCCTGAAGCAGATTTCCGACTCAAGCGCGCTGGAGAAAATCGTCGACGAGATCATCTCGAACAATCCTTCCCAGGTCGCCGACTACAGGGCCGGGCGCGACAAGCTTTTTGCATTTTTCGTCGGACAGGCGATGAAGGCGACCAGGGGGCAGGCGAATCCCGCCCAGCTCTCCGAGATTCTGAAGCAGAAACTCGCCGGCTGAGGATCCCTGGCATTTCGAGCCCTGGGAGGAATTCTTCCTGCCCGAATCCTTCCCCGGGGGAGGGGGGGCGATTTCAGGCCCGTTTTCGAGTGGATCGAGCGGCAGGGTCCGGGGCTCAATGTTCTCCTTCTGAGAGGGAGGCGGCCGGAGCCGACTGGGCGGAACTGAAAGAGTCCCTTGCGGATTCTGGGGATCCCGTTTCTTCCTCCTTCGCATCCTTTCGGGTCTCGGGCAGCCCTTCCTCAGGACTGCGGAAGGGGCTTGCCGCGATCTTGTCGACAGAATCCTCTCCAGGACGACCGCGCCGGCACCCTGCTGCGCCAGAAGCTCGACCCCGTTTTCACGCCCATGCTCAGGCAGCTCGCAGTTTTGCGGGGAGTGCCCTATTCGGCGGGAAATGAGGCGCGGCGCAGGCCGCTCAGGGGCAGCCGTTCCGGATGATTTCGCACACGGGCGGATGTCCGTCCCCTTTGCTGCAGGCATCGACCGCAGCTTTCCAGAGCGGGGTATCCCCCCTGCATTCGCTGTGCCAGTAATTGGGGTCGCCGAAGGTCACGCCGTCGGTGCTGGAGGCCGTCGGGTCGTTGTTCAGATAGGCGAGTGCCTTCTGCATTTCCGCCTTCCCGCCGTTGTCGGAGGAACAGGCTGCCAGCACAAGGACGAGCGGGAGCAATACCCTACCGGGCAGGCTGTTTCTGGGTGAGTTCCCTGTAGCGCTTCTTGTCGGCATCGAATTTGTCCTTCATGGCGGAGAGATCCTGCTGCTTCTGGGCGCGTTCCACTTCGAGGTCGGCGACTTCCTTTTTGGCTGCGGATATGCTCTGCGCGAGATCCAGCGGGACGGGCTGGTTCTTTTGCTGGAAGCTGCTCGCCTGGGCGTTGTACTGGCTCAGTTTCTCCTTGGCCGATTTGAGCCGGGATTCGACGTTGGAGAGGGCGAGGCTGAGTTGCTGCACATTCCTGTCCCGCGCCATGTCGATTTCCGCTTCGCTCGCATAGGTGCCGAGCAGCGCGCTGTCGTGGCGCCGGGCATCCCTTGCCTGCTGCGCCTGGGCCGCTTCCTTCTGCACTTCCAGTTCCAGCGCCCTGCGCTCTTCCGAAGTCATGTCCGCCGGGTTTTCCTTTGCGGGAACGCCCTTGTCGTCGAGTTCGGTCACCGGCCTGTTGGCGCACTCCGGGGGGATGGTGTCGCCGTAATGGGTGACTCCCTTGCTGTCGACGCACTTGATCGAGCTGGCCACAACCGGGGGCGAAGCAAGAAGGCAAAGCAGGGCGAGAGAGAGGACTTTTTTATCGAGCATGGGTGCCGACTCCGTATTGGTCGCGATAATTCCTGACGTTCCGCAGATTCTCCGCCATCCCTTCCGCGCCGTCGAGATAGGCGAGAAGGTCGTCGAGAGAGGCGATGCTGAGGACCGGGATGCCGTGCGCGGATTCGACTTCTTCCGCCGCCGATTTCTCGGTGAGGCCGCGCTCCATCCTGTCGAGCGCAATGGCGACGCAGCAGGGCTCGGCCCCGGCATTTTCGATGATTTCGACCGATTCGCGAACGGAAGTGCCTGCGGATATCACGTCGTCTATGATCAGCACGCGCCCTTTCAACGGCGCGCCGACGGTGTTCCCGCCTTCGCCGTGGTCTTTCGCTTCCTTCCTGTTGAAGCAGAAAGGGCGGTTGACGCCCATGGAAGCCAATGCTATCGAAGTTGCGGCAGCGAGCGGGATGCCCTTGTAGGCGGGGCCGAACAGCATGTCGAATCCGATTTTTGAGGCGAGTATCGCTTTGGCGTAGAATTCACCCAGCCTGCCGAGCGATTCGCCGTCGTTGAAAAGCCCGGCATTGAAGAAATAGGGGGAAAGCCTTCCCGCTTTGGTCCTGAATTCGCCGAAGCGCAGCACTTCCCTGTCGAGTGCGAATTCGATGAATTCCCTGCTGAAATCCTGCATCTGAACATCCGGAACTTAAATGGAAATACTATGTTACGCATAATCACCCTAAACCTCAACGGCATCCGGTCCGCCGCCAGAAAAGGGTTTTTCGAATGGATGGCCGTCCAGGATGCGGATTTCGTCTGCCTGCAGGAACTCAAGGCGCAATTTGCCGACATGCAGCCTGAACTGCTCAATCCTCCGGGCTATTTCGGCTGTTTCCATTATGCGGAAAAAAAGGGCTACAGCGGGGTGGGAATCTATTCGAAAAGAAAACCCGACAGAATCGTCGAGGGCCTGGGGATTGCCGATATCGATGCGGAAGGGCGCTATCTTCAGGCGGACTTCGGCAGTCTCTCGGTGATTTCGCTCTATCTTCCCTCCGGTTCGAGTTCGGAAGAGCGCCAGCAGGTGAAGTATTATTTCCTGGATAAATTCCTCCCCCATTTGCGCGAACTGAAGGCGGGAGGGCGTGACGTGATTCTTTGCGGGGACTGGAACATCGCGCACCGGGAGATCGATCTCAGAAACTGGAAGGGGAATTTGAAAAACTCCGGGTTCCTTCCGGAAGAGCGCGCCTGGATGAGCCATGTTTTCGACGAGGCGGGCTGGGTGGATGTCTATCGCAGGCTCCATCCGGACGCCACCGGAGAGGCCTATACCTGGTGGAGCAACCGCGGGCAGGCATGGGCGAAGAACGTGGGGTGGCGGATCGATTACCAGATTGCGACGCCGGGCATTGCTGCAGCCGCGAAATGTGCCCGTGTATACAGGGAAAGCCGCTTCTCCGACCACGCCCCCCTCACGGTCGATTACGACTGTCCCCTCTGAAAAAGCTTGCCACGGTTTTGTGAAGTCTATAGAATTCGCGCTTTCGTCTTTCCGGGATGGAATTTTTCCGGCTGTGGGTTTTGGTCGGACTGTTCGGTGCGGGGAGATGGGGGTTGCGGAGTTGGGTTGGTTGCTGTAAGATTCCGCTTCTCTGCTGGCGCCATTGCAGGAATGTGTCAGCGGGAATGTTCTTTAAAAATATACAGTCGATAAGTGTGGGCGCTTGATGTCCGGGAGCGAGCCTTATGGTTCGTAACTT
>JAJZRP010000024.1 GCA_021802655.1 Pseudomonadota bacterium | reverse complement strand
GGCATTTAACCCTGCTTCACTTCGAAGTGCTGCACCATGGCCTGCAATTCCGCTGCCGTTTTGGTGAGCTGGATGGAGGCCTGCTTCGCCTCTTCGCTGAGCTTGGTGTTGTTCTCGACGAGGCTGGTGATATGTTCCAGGCTCCTGGCGACTTCCTCGCTTGCCAGGGACTGCTCCTTCGAGGCTGTGGCAATGTGCTGCGCGCCTTCCGTCACCTGATTGCTCACCTGCAGGATTTGCTTCAGCCCTTCGGTATTGGCATGGCTGAGTTCGATGTTCTTGCCGACTTCGGTGACCGCCTCATCCATGGAAGACACTACAGTCTGAGTTACCTGGTAGATGTTCTGGACCATTTCGCTGATATCTACCGTGCTTGATGTCGTCCTTTCGGCAAGTTTCCTGACTTCGTCGGCGACGACCGCGAAGCCCCTGCCCTGCTCTCCCGCCCTGGCAGCTTCGATGGCAGCATTCAGCGCGAGCAGATTGGTTTGATCGGCGATTTCCTTGATGACCTTGGTGATGTCTCCGATTTTTTGTATCGCATCCTTGAGGTCGACAATGGTCTTGCTCGAAGACTGTACGGCTTCGACGACGCGGGACGTGGCCGCGAGGCTCTCTTCCATCCTCCTGTTGTTGTCCTCGATGATTCTTTGCGAATCGACGGCTGCGGAAGCCGAGTCGTTCGCCGCATTGGCGACTTCTGAAACGGATTGGCTGAGTTCTTCCATCGTGCTTGCAATTTGCTGTACATGGTCCTGCTGCGCCTTGGAATGTTCGGCGACCTGGACGACCTGGGAATTGAGGCTGCTGCAGCGGTCTTCGATCAGGGAGGCTGCGAGCCCCATTTCATCCAGCATCACCTGGATATGCGCCTGCATGGTCTGGATTGCGCAAAGCAGATCGCCCATTTCGTCCCGGCCTGAAATATCGATGTCTGCGCCAAGGTCTCCCTGGATGATCTTCTCGAACTGGCCCATCGCCTGGTTTATCGGGCGTTTGACGAAAATGTCGACGCAGCGCCCGATGAAGAAGAACAGGAATATCTGGAGGACGATCTGGCCAGCGAGGAGTTTGACCTGGATGTCGCGCAACTGAGCGAAGTCGGAACTCAGGTCGATCAGGATGTCGGAAGCGCCGTTGACGCTCCCCACCTGAACCATGTGGCATTTAAGGCAGTCGGTATGGTGAAAGTTGTGGCTGACGATGTAAGGGGTGACCGCCCTGAAAATGGGCGCTCCGGAGGGATCCGTCGTCAACGAATAAATGGGCTTCTTGGAATCGATGGCCTTTTTCTCGACGTCGTCCTTGACATGTTCTTCAGGCAGCCCTGGGCCGAACTGGTCGATCACCTGCTGGGCACGCACGATCCGGGCCGATTTGATGCCGCCGCTCGATTCGAGCTTCTCGATCAGGAGCTTCCTGTTGTCCGGGTCGCTGATCGTCCCGGTTTCCATCAGCATGTTGAAGCTGTCTATGGTTTCGTTGGCGACCTGTTCCGCTTTTTCTTTGGCCGAGGACAGGGTTTTTTCCCTGAAATTGTGGGAAATCCAGAGTTGGGACGAGAGCAGAACGACGAGAAGCAGGCCCTGGATGACAATCTGGAGCTTGGTCTTGAGCTTCAGATTCCTGAATTTGTATTTGTCGAATTTCGACCCGATTTGCGCGCCGGATTCGTTGAGCTGTTTGTAGAGCGCATCGGCCCCCTCGATTTCCGCCCGTGTGGGGGCATTTCTCACCGACATGTAGCCGACTATCCGGTTGTTTTCCTTGATTGGAACCACGAGTGCCTTGACCCAATAATGGTCTCCGTTCTTGCATCGATTCTTGACGATCCCGCGCCAGGGTTTTCCATCTTTCAGCGTGTCCCACAGCCATTTGAAAGCCTGGGGAGGCATGTCCGGGTGGCGCACGACATTGTGATTCTTGCCGATGAGTTCTTCCCGGGAAAATCCGCTTATCTCCACGAATGCGTCGTTGGCATAAGTGATGATGCCTTTCAAATCCGTTTTTGAGACAATGCGGGATTTTTCGGGGAAGGGTACTTCGATCTGGGTGACGGGGAAATTCTTTTTCATGAGTCGACCTCCCGGGCCATGCTGTTTTTATTGACTGGAAAATTTTTATCGGAAAAAAGTCCCCAGTTCTTTAGAGGAAAATTCTCCTTGGAATATATTTTTAGGGATGATCCTCGGATAAAATGCATCATTTGTCAAGAATGATTCCTAATAAGGAAAGAATCCGTATGAAACCAGAGCTTCTTCTTCCTGCCGGCAGCCTCGCCAAAATGCGCGCGGCATTTTCTTTCGGTGCGGATGCTGTTTATGCAGGGCAACCGAGATATTCCCTGAGAGCGAGAAACAACGAATTCGGCATAGACGAATTGCGCCAAGGCATCCTGGAGGCAAAAGCCTTGGGCAGGAAATTCTATGTTGCGAGCAATCTGATGCCGCACAATGCCAAGGTGAAGACCTATCTGGCGGACATGGAACCCGTCATCGAAATGAAACCCGATGCGCTCATCATGGCCGACCCCGGGCTCATCATGATGGTCAGGGAAAAGTGGCCGGAAATGCCGGTACACCTTTCCGTCCAGGCCAATACGGTGAATTATGTTTCGGTCAGGTTCTGGGAGAAGCTGGGCCTCTCCCGGGTCATCCTTTCGCGCGAATTGTCTCTGGAGGAGATCGCGGAAATCAGGCAACTCTGCCCCGATATGGAACTCGAGGTGTTCGTGCACGGTGCGCTTTGCATCGCCTATTCCGGGAGATGCCTGCTTTCCGGCTATTTCAACCACCGCGATTCCAACCAGGGAACCTGCACCAATTCCTGCAGGTGGGACTACCAGGTCGAACCCGCCCTTGAAGACGAGGGCTGCGGGATAAAGAAAATCGATTTCGACTTCGAGCAGGCGATGCAGACAGATTGCGGGCAGCAGGAGCGCCATCCCCTGGCAGACCAGGTTTATCTCATCGAGGAATCAAAACGCCCGGGAGAATTGATGCCGATCTTCGAAGACGAACACGGCACTTACATCATGAATTCCAGGGACCTCAGGGCGGTCGAGCATGTGGGCAGGCTGGCCGAAATCGGTATCGATTCGCTAAAAGTGGAAGGACGCACCAAGTCACTTTATTATGTGGTGAGGACCGCCCAGGTTTACAGGCGGGCCATAGACGATGCGACAAGCGGCAGGCCTTTCGACCCATCCCTGCTCGCCGAGTTGGAAGGGCTGGCGAATCGCGGCTATACGGACGGATTCTACGAGCGCCACCACACGCAGGAATACCAGAATTACATGCGCGGACATTCTGAATCTTCGCGCAGCCTCTATGTGGGGGATGTTTGCCGCATCGATTCCGGAATGGCGGAAATATCGGTCAAGAATCGCTTCCGGGTTGGCGACAGACTGGAGATCATCCATCCTTCCGGCAACAAGGTAGTGGAACTGGAATGCATGCAGGATGTCCAAGGAAATGCAATCCATGTGGCGCCCGGCAACGGGTATCGCGTCAGGATTCCCCTCGAACAGGGGCTGGAGAATGCGCTGGTTGCGAAATTCCTGTGAGATTCATGAACAGGTAACAAAATGGGGTTACGCTAAAAGGGTTATTCCTCGCAGAGTAAATTGTGCTAGGATGTTCATAAGACTTTCTTAATATATCGACCATGTCCGAAGAAAATACCATCAAAGACGGCGCGGACCTTTCGAGGCGTGAGTTTCTCGGGACGGTGACCGCGGGGGTTGCGGCGGCAGGAGTCGCTGCGGCGTGTGTGCCTTTCGTCAGCAGCATGAACCCGTCTTCGGACGTGCTTGCCAAGGCGACCACCGAAATCGATCTTTCGGGAATCGCTCCGGGAGAGGAAAAGACTTTTCCATGGCAGGGGAAACCGGTTTTCGTGGTGCACAGGACGCCCGAGGAGATTGCCGCCATGGAAGCGTCAAAAGGCGGCAAGGATCCGGAACCGGACGCCAAGCGCGTACAGAAGCCGGAGTGGCTGGTGGTGATAGGCATCTGTACCCATCTGGGCTGTGTGCCCAACAAGACCGAAAGCGGTTGGCTTTGCCCCTGCCACGGCAGTGTCTATGACAACAGCGGCAGGATCATTTCCGGGCCAGCCCCCAGAAATCTGGATTTGCCCCCTTACCATTTCGTAGCCGAAAACAAGATATTGATCGGAAAAGCGTGATGAACAAGATCATTGCATGGGTCGACCAGCGTTTCCCCCTGACTTATTTCATCAGGCACGAGCTGACGGATTACCCGACTCCGAGAAATCTGAGCTATTGGTGGGGATTCGGTTTTCTGGCGGGATTCGTCCTCGTGATCCAGATCGTGACGGGGATTTTCCTTGCCATGCATTACAAACCGGATTCGAGCCTCGCTTTCGATTCGGTCCAGCACATCATGCGCGAAGTCAATTACGGCTGGCTGATCCGCTACCTGCATTCGACCGGTGCGTCGGCCTTCTTCGCCGTGATCTACACTCATATGGCGCGAACCCTTTATTATGGTTCCTACAGGCGCCCCCGGGAACTGCTTTGGTGGACGGGGCAGGGGTTGCTGCTGCTCATGATGGCCACTGCGTTCATGGGCTATCTCTTGCCGTGGGGACAGATGTCCTACTGGGGCGCAACGGTCATCACCAACCTGTTCAAGGCCACTCCTGTCTACGGCGACCAGATCGTGACCTGGCTCAGGGGTGGATTTGCAGTCGATGATCCAACATTGACGCGCTTCTTTTCCCTGCACTACCTGTTCCCCTTCCTCATTTTCGCTGCGGTTGCGATTCATCTGGTTGCGTTGCATACGGTGAGGAGCAGCAACCCTTCAGGGATCAATCTGGCCGACAAGGACAACATTCCGTTTCACCCCTACTTCACGATCAAGGATCTTTTCGGTCTGGGCATTTTCATGATCGTCTATCTGCTCATCGTATTCTTCAAACCCGATCTCTTCATCGATGCGGCGAACAACATTCCGGCCAATCCCATGCAGACCCCGGCGGATATTGTTCCCGAATGGTATTTCCTGCCCTTCTATGCGATCTTGCGCTCCGTTCCCGATCTTGCCGGGGGGGTGGTCGCAATGGCGATATCCGTGCTGATTTTCGCAGCCATGCCCTATCTCGACAGGTCCAGGGTAACCGGCGGGGCAAGGTACAGGCCGGTTTATCGGGCGATGTTCTATATATTCGTGATCGATATCTTCGTGCTGGGCTACGTGGGGGCGCATCCGCCTGCAGGAACGCTGAAAGTGGTCGGGGAAATCGGAACGGCGATCTATTTTATGACCTTCCTGCTTTTGCCTTTCGTATCGAGATGGGAAGAAAAATACGTGCTGGCGAGAGGGCTGCCTCCGGCAGTAGAAGCGATGGCCAGAAAAGAAATTGCGGAGGCTGAAGGCAATGTCTAACAACAAATTGTTCGGGCTCATTTTCTGCCTGATGTTTCCTGTAGGGGCTACCCATGCTGACGAGGCTCAACTCAAACGCGGGGCGCATGTCGCAGTCGAAGTCTGCAATACCTGCCACAGCCTGAAATACGTCAAGTACAGCGATTTTTTGAAGCTGGGTTTCACCAAGGCCGAAGTCGACGCGATGCGCGGGGCAAAGGGAATGGCGGATCCATTGATTTCCCAGATGGCGCCAGCCGATGAGCTTGCCATGTTCAGCACCGTTCCCCCGGACCTTTCCCTGATGGCCAAGGCCAGGGAAGGCGGAGCGAACTACATCTATTCCATGATCACCGGGTTCTACACGGATGCCAAGGGGCAGACGGCCAACCATGTCTTCCCCGGGATCAAGATGCCGGACGTGTTCATGATTGCCCAGGCGGATGCCGCAGGGCGCAAGGATATCGAGCAGAAGGCGAGGGACGTTTCGGCATTCCTGGAATGGGCATCAGACCCCCAGGCTGAGGAAAGGAAAACGCTGGGCCGCTATGTGATAGGCTATTTCATACTGCTTACCGTACTGCTCTATTTCCTCAAGAAAAAGATCTGGAAGAGGCTGGGCTAGCCGCAGACCTCGGCAGGGCTAGTCGAAAACCACGGTCTTGCTGCCGTAGACCAGCACCCTGTTCTCCAGGTGCCATCGCACCGCGCGGGACAGCACGATTTTCTCCAGGTCCCTTCCTTTCTGGATCAGATCTTCCAGTGCATCCCTGTGCGATACCCTGATCACGTCCTGTTCGATGATGGGGCCTTCGTCGAGGATGTCGGTAACGTAATGGGCTGTCGCCCCGATCAGTTTTACCCCCCGGTCGAACGCCCTGTGGTAGGGTTTCGCCCCGTGAAAGGCAGGCAGGAAGGAGTGGTGGATGTTGATGATCCTGTCCGAATACTGGGACACGAAATCGCTCGATAGCACCTGCATGTACCTCGCAAGCACAATGAAATCCACGCCGTTCTTCAGCAGCAATTCGATTTGTTTCGCTTCCGCATCCTGCTTGCTCTCGGGACTCACGGCGACGAGATGGAAGGGGATGCCGTAGAAACTTGCGATGGATTCGGTTTCGGGATGGTTGCCTATGATCAGCGGGATATCGCAATTTAGCTCCCCGCTTCTATGGCGGTAAAGCAGATCGGCGAGACAATGGTCGTAGCGCGACACGAAAATCGCCATGCGCCTTCTCGAATCCGAATCGGCGATCCGCCATTGCATGTCGAATTTTTGAGCCAGCGGTTCGAAACGATGCCTGAATTCGCTCATGGGTATCTGGAATCCATCGAGGTCCCATTCGATGCGCATCAGGAAAAGGGGGCCTTCCTGATGCTGGTCGGCATGCACGATGTTGGCATCGTGTCCGTAAAGGAACTCCGAGATGCCTGCGACAAGCCCTTTCCTGTCCGGGCAGGTGATGAGCAGCGTGGCTGTTCTTCTTCTTTGCATGGGCACGGTTTTCACAAAATGCCATTATACTGCTGGCAAAACCATCAGGCGAACAGATTGAAAAACCCCGCTCTTCTTGCGCTCCTCAGCCAGAGCGCTTCTTTCCTGCTTGTGGCTGCCGTTCTTTCGCCTGCTTTCGATAGGATGGGCTGGAACCCGCCACTGCTTCTTCTGGCTTTGGTCCAGGGCTTTTTGGCCTCAATTCCGTTTTTGCGTCGGGAAAGATGGTGGATTCCGATCCAGCTTTTTTTTCCGATCATGGTATTGGTCGCATTGGCGCTGCGGATTTCCCCCTGTTGGTTCCTGATCGGCTTTCTCCTTTTGGGCATTGTTTACTGGAATGCGTTCCGGACCCGTGTTCCGCTCTATCTCACGGGAAGGGAAGTTGTAATGGAGTTGTTGGAGCGGCTTCCGGAGGGCAGTTTCGAATTCGCGGATCTCGGGTTCGGCTTGGGCGGGCTCCTTGCCATGCTCGCGAAAGAGAAGCCTCAAGGCAAGTTCTTCGGCGTGGAAGTCGCACCACTTCCCTTCCTGATCGGAAAGGCGAGATGCATGAGTCTTCCCAACTGCAGGATGGAATGGGGCAGTTACGAGAAGATCGACCTTTCGGGATTCGATTTTGTCTACGCCTTTCTTTCACCGGTTCCCATGCCCGGGCTTTTCGAGAAGGCGAAGCGGGAAATGAAGCCGGGCTCGGTCTTCGTCAGCAACAGCTTCGGCGTTCCGGGGACTGAAGCCGACGAGACCGTGATCGTCGGCGGCAACGCCCTTTATTTCTGGAGAATGTGATTAGGGAGCAGGGTATCTGGGATTCGAGCGCCGCTCGAATATCGTCTCTATCCTGCGGCAAAGGCTGGAATCGACCGGCCAGTTGATTTCGGGATTGGCGAGCCAGAAGACCACTTCCCGCACCACCCCTTCCTCCCCGAATTCGAATGCGAGATCTTCGCGGCCTTCGAGGCGGCTCGCCCATGCGGTCACCTGGGCTGCATTCAGGGTGCCTTCTCCCATCAGCTTGAGGACGGAAAAGATATGGGATTTGGTGACATGGGCGAGCGCCCTGTCGCAGGCATGCCCGTAGTTTCCCAGTTCCTCGATGAGTTGCGGGTCGGGAAGCGGGTTGCAGATCAGTTCCGAAACGAGAAAAGCACGGTCGCGCATGGTCCCCTCCAGGTTTGCCGATTCTGTATATAGGGTTAATACTAATTCCTTTGGCAATTCAATGCAATGGGGATGCGCTCAAGGGTTGGTGGGGCGTGCCATTCTTGCGCGGGAAGGACCTTTTATTCGATCATCGGCGAATCGGGTGCGGGGCAGATTGCTTCAATGAAAGCGCCGTTCCGCACACCAGGCATTGGGGCCATTTTGGCTTGGGAACAAAGGCTTCCGGCCTGACGATGGCAAAACCTTCCAGGGGCGGCTCGCCCTCCATTTCGCTGACGCGGCAAGCCGGGTCATCACCGGACGAAAGCCGACCTTCAACTGCGGGGTTGCGGCGGCAAAATTTCCTGCCTGCGCATCGCTGCCGAAGCGGACTGCCTTTCTGATCGGGCAACTGAAATACAATTCCATTTCGACCAGCAAGGGTTCCGCAAGGTTTTGCATCTTCTTGTCGGCGGACGAACTCCATTCCACCAGGACTTTCTTCCCGAGAATCTCGACTGTCGTTTGCATGTTCCGCCTTCCCGCGGGTTCGTGGATGGTGAACCCCTATATGGCCTGTTTCAGTTGGTCGAGGATGGCCGGATTTTCCAAAGTGGAGACGTCCTGGGTGATTTCCTCCCCCCCGGCGAGCGTGCGAAGCAGGCGCCGCATGATCTTGCCGGATCGCGTCTTGGGCAGGTTCTCGCCGAAGCGGATGTCGTCCGGCTTTGCGATCGGCCCGATTTCGCTTCCCACCCATTCCCTGAGGCTTGCAGCGATCGCCCTTGCCTTTTCGCTATCGGGCCGCTCGCCTTTGAGCACGACGAAGGCGACGATGGCTTCCCCCTTGATCTCGTGCGGCTTCCCTACCACGGCAGCTTCCGCTACGAGCGGATGGGCGACGAGGGCGGACTCGATTTCCATGGTGCCCAGGCGATGCCCGGAGACGTTCAGCACATCGTCTATTCGTCCCATGATCCAGAAGTAGCCTTCCTTGTCGCAATTCGCCGAATCCCCGGAAAGATAAAATTTTCCGCCCATCTCCTCGGGAAAGTAGGTGCGCCTGTATCTTTCGGGGTCGTTCCAGAGTGTCCTCAGTTGCGAGGGGAAGGGGCGCTTGATGACGAGAAATCCCCCCTTGCCCGCATCCACTTCGTGCCCCGCCTCGTCCACTATGGCGGCCCGGATTCCGGGCAGGGGGAAGGTGCAGGAGCCGGGTTTCAGGACTGCAGCGCCGGGGAGGGGCGCGAGCAGGTGGCATCCCGTTTCCGTCTGCCACCAGGTGTCGACGAGCGGGCAGCGTTTTTGCCCGACGGTCTCGAAATACCACATCCAGGCTTCGGGATTGATCGGTTCCCCGACCGAGCCCAGGAGCCTCAGGGAAGAAAGGTCGTAATTTTTCGGCAAATCCGCGCCCAGCTTGATGAGCGAGCGGATCGCGGTGGGGGCGGTATAGAAAGTCGTGACCCTGTGGTCCTGGATGATCTTCCAGAAGCGCCCCGCATCGGGGTAGGTAGGCACCCCTTCGAAAATGATCTGGGTCGAGCCGACGGCGAACGGTCCGTAGGCGACATAGGAATGCCCGGTGATCCAGCCGACATCCGCAGTGCACCAGAACACGTCGGAATCCTTGTGGTCGAATACCCATTTCATGGTGAGCGTCGCTCCCAGGAGGTAACCTCCCGTGGAATGCTGCACCCCTTTCGGTTTTCCCGTGGAGCCGGAAGTGTAAAGGATGAAGAGGGGATGCTCGGCATTCACCCATTCGGGTTCGCACTGCGGGTCCTGTTTCGAGACCAGGTCCATCCAGCGGAGGTCCCGCCCTTCGACCCAGGAAACCTGCGCGCCGGCCCTTTCGTAGACGACGACCTTTTCGACGGTTGGTGCGCCCATGGCAAGCGCTTCGTCCACGGCATCCTTGAGATGCACCGCTTTTCCTCCCCGCATTCCCGCATCCGCCGTGATCACGAGTTTCGCTCCGGCATCAATGACACGCTCGTGCAGGCTTTTTGCTGAAAATCCGCCGAATACCACGGAATGGATTGCACCTATCCTGGCGCAGGCCTGCATCGCAACCACCGCTTCGATGCTCATGGGCATATAGATGATGACCCTGTCGCCTTTCTTGATTCCGATCGATTTGAGACCGTTGGCCATTTGGCACACCGCAGCATGCAGTTCCCGATAGGTGATTCTGGTGACTTTGCCGTCGTCGGCCTCGAAGACGATGGCGGTCTTGTTCCCCCTGCTTTCGAGATGGCGGTCGAGGCAATTGTAGGAAACATTGAGTTCCCCGTCGTCGAACCATGCGTAGAATGGGGCTTTCGATTCGTCCAGAATCCGGGTGAAGGGTTTTTTCCAAAGGATGTTTTCTCGGGCGAGCCTTCCCCAGAATCCCGCATAATCTGTTTCCGCCTCACGGCAGAGCGCCCTGTAGGCTTCCATCCCGGGAACGTTGGCATTTTTCGAGAACGATTCGCTCGGCGGGAAGACGCGGGTTTCGTGCATGACGGATTCGATCGTGGCCATATGCTTCTCCATGGGATAGACAAGGGGATTATAATGCAAAGCCATGGCTCATTTCAGGTCGGACACATGATCAGGGAAGAAGATTTCGTCGAAAGCATCGCCGCTGCATTGCAGCATATGTCCTATTACCATTCGCCAGACTTCATCAGGGCGATGGGGGAGGCCTATGCAATGGAGCAGTCTCCCGCGGCAAAGGACGCCATCGCCCAGATTATTACCAATTCCAGGCTTTGCGCGGAGCATCATCGCCCCATCTGCCAGGATACCGGCATCGTCGTGGTCTTCCTGAGAATAGGCATGGATGTCAGATGGGATGCCAGATGCAGCGTGATCGACATGGTGAACGCGGGAGTGAGGCGCGCCTACCTGGACCCGCAAAACATCCTGAGGGCTTCCATTGTCATGGACCCCGCAGGTTCCCGAAAAAACACCCGGGACAATACCCCTGCCGTGGTTCACATGGAGCTCGTGCCGGGGGATGGGATCGAAGTGAAGATCGCAGCCAAGGGAGGGGGGTCGGAGAACAAGGCGAAACTTGCCATGCTGAATCCGGGGGAGGACATCGTGCAATGGATTCTCGATGCGGTCGAAGGCATGGGGGCCGGATGGTGCCCGCCGGGCATGCTCGGGATTGGGATAGGGGGGACTGCGGAAAAGGCTGTATTGCTCGCCAAGGAAGCGCTCTTTGAGCCTGTCGATATGGGCGAACTGAAAGCGCGCGGGTCGAAAAACGGATTGGAAGCAATTCGCATCGAGCTCTTCGACAGGATCAACGGGCTCGGAATAGGCGCCCAGGGTCTCGGGGGGCTCTCCACCGTGCTGGATGTCAAAATCCTGGATTACCCGACCCACGCCGCATCCCTTCCCGTTGCGGTGATCCCGAATTGCGCGGCGACCCGTCATGCCCATTTCTTCATTGACGGGAATGGCCCTGTGTATCTCCCTGTTCCGAAAGCATCCGACTGGCCGGATATCGAATGGCGCGCGGATTTTTCTTCGAAGCGGGTAAATCTGGATACGGTCACGAAGGAGGAGATACATTCCTGGAAACCCGGCGAAAAGCTGCTTCTTTCCGGGAAAATGCTGACTGGGCGCGATGCCGCCCACAGGAGAATCAGCCAGATGATTGCCCAGGGGGGGGGGCTCCCTGTGGATTTCTCGGGACGATTCATCTATTACGTGGGGCCTGTCGACCCGGTCGAAGGGGAAGTTGTCGGCCCTGCAGGCCCCACCACGGCGACCCGGATGGATGCTTATACCGACATGATGCTGGATTTGGGGCTTCTCGGGATGATCGGCAAGGCGGAGCGGGGAGCTGATGCGATAGCATCGATCAAGAAGCATGGCGCGGCCTATCTCGTCGCAGTGGGAGGGGCAGCCTATCTCGTCTCGCGCGCGATCAGGCAGGCCAGGGTCGTGGCGTTCGAAGACCTCGGCATGGAAGCCATGTACGAATTCGAGGTCGAGGATATGCCGGTTACGGTTGCGATCGATTCGCTGGGCAATTCCATTCATCGAGAAGGCCCGGCCAAGTGGCGAAAATTTGGTATAATCTGACCCTTATGGCGGGTCTCCCCGCATTGTACGGTAGCAAACCTGGTCAGGTCCGGAAGGAAGCAGCCACAGCTATTCTATGCAAGTGCCGGGGGTTTGGCTCGCCACCTTAACATTCCGTAAATTTGATTCCATAATTTTTTGAAGTCATTCTTATGAAAAAAATATTGCTTCTGGTATTGATGGCCGTGCCCAGTGCGGCGTTTGCAGTGGACAGCATTTCCGTCGAGGACGGAAGCGGCAATGCCACCGACATGATGCGTGTGGGTGCGCAATGGGACTGGCAGAAAAGATGGTTCGACAACGGAGATTGGCATCTCGGGGGCTTCTGGGATGCATCCATAGGCGAATGGCGTGGGCACGCCGCAATAGGGGGAAACCAGAAGGTTACCGATTTCGGGCTCACGCCGGTGTTCCGTTACCAGAGAAACAGTAGCGTCTTCGGGATACTGCCTTATGTCGAGGGTGCGATCGGATTCCACCTGGTTTCGCCGACCTACATCAATGCAGACAGGAAATTCGGCTCGTCGTTCGAGTTCGGGGACCATGTCGGTGCGGGTTTCCGCTTCGGGAGCAGGGAACAATATGATCTCACCTACCGCTTCCAGCATCTTTCCAACGGCGGAATCAAGCAGCCGAACCAGGGCATCAATTTCAATCAGGTCCGCTTCGCGTACCATTTCTAGTGTCGACGACCCAGGTACTGGCCCGAAAGTGGCGGCCCAAGCGTTTTTCCGAATTGACCGGGCAGGAGCATGTGGTCAAGGCGCTCACCAACGCCCTCGATCAGCAGCGCCTGCATCATGCCTACCTGTTCACGGGAACGCGGGGAGTGGGAAAGACCACGGTCGCGCGCATACTCGCCAAGGCGCTCAACTGCGAAACGGGGATCACCCCGGATCCCTGCGGGAAATGCTCCGCCTGCCTTGAAATAGACAGCGGACGCTTCGTCGACCTGCTCGAACTGGACGCTGCCTCGAACACCGGGATAGACAACATGCGCGAAGTGCTGGACAACGCGCAATACCTGCCCACCTCCGGCCGCTTCAAGGTGTACATCATCGACGAAGTCCACATGCTTTCCACCAAGGCTTTCAATTCGATGTTGAAAACTCTGGAAGAGCCGCCCGAACATGTGAAATTCATCCTGGCGACGACCGATCCGCAGAAGATTCCCGTCACGGTGCTTTCGCGCTGCCTCCAGTTCAACCTCAAGCAGATTCCGGAGCCTCTGATCCAGGCGCATCTCGCGAAAGTGCTCGGGGACGAGGGCATTGTTGGAGAACCCAGAGCCCTTTCCAGAATAGCCAGGGCTGCCAGGGGGAGCATGAGGGATGCCCTGAGCCTCCTGGATCAGGCGATAGCCTATTCAGGAGGACGGGTCGAGGACGAAATGGTCAGGAACATGCTCGGGGCGATCGATCAGGATTACCTCTACGCCATACTCGACGCGCTGGCCGAAAAGGATGGCGCGAAGCTCGTTTCTGTCGCGGAAGGCATGGAGGAGAGGAGTCTCGAATTCGAGGCGGCGCTCCAGGATTTGGGCGTGCTGCTTCACAAAATCGCCCTTTACCAGATCGTGCCGGAAGCGATGGGGGGCGACATGCTCGATCGCGACCGTATTTCGGAACTTGCAGCCAAATTCGATCCGGAGGAAATCCAGTTGCTCTACCAGATCGCAACTCACGGCAGGAACGAGATCGGATTCGCCCCGGACGAATATTCGGGTTTTTCCATGACGCTCATCAGGATGCTTGCTTTCATGCCGGGCGGCGAAAGAAAGCCGGTGGAGGCCAATGTTGCGAAGCCTCCCGCCGCGAAGCCTGAAAAGGCGCCCGAACCTGCGCCAGAGCCCGCGTCTGCCGGCGCACTCGACTGGGTGTCGGTTTCGGGGAAACTGAATTTGTCCGGCATGGCGAAAATGCTCGCCCAGCACAGCGCATTGCAGCATTTCGACGGACACAAAATCGAATTCGTCGTGCCTGCCGAGCACAAGCACTTGATGGAGAAGCTCTACCAGGACAGGGTGAAGGCGGCGCTGTGCGATTATCTGGGGAAGGTCGTCGAGCCCTCCTTTTCGGTAGGCGAAGGAATCACCCCGGCAAAGGTCGAAGTCGACCAGAAGCATGAGCGCCAGATGGAAGCCGTGGCTTCCATCGAGCAGGACCCTGTGGTGCGCAACCTCGTCGACAATTTCGATGCGAAACTGATTGAATCTTCGATAAAACCAATTCAGGGAGAGAAGCCATGATGAAAGGCGGTTTGGCCAACATGATGAAACAGGCCCAGCAGATGCAGGAAAACATGAAGCGGATGCAGGAAGAGCTGGGGAACGTCGAAGTGGAAGGGCAGGCGGGCGCAGGACTCGTCAAGGTGGTCATGACTTGCCATCATGCGGTAAAAAGGGTGGCGATCGACCCTTCCCTCATGGGAGACGACCGGGAAATGCTGGAAGACCTGATTGCGGCGGCGATGAACGACGCGAATCGGCGGGTCGATTCGGCAGTCCAGGAAAAGATGGGGGGGCTGGGGCTTCCCCCCGGCTTCAAGCTGCCGTTCTGATAGATGAACCCCCCTTCCAGCCTCGAAGAGCTGATCGAATCCTTGCGCTGCCTTCCGGGAGTCGGGCCGAAATCTGCCCAGCGCATGGCCTACCACCTTCTGCAGCATGATCACGCCGGGGCTTCGAGGTTGGCCAATGCGCTCAGCCGCTCGGTCGAGAGCCTGCGCCATTGCGAAAAATGCAACAGCTTCACCGAAGAGGAAATTTGCAGGTTGTGCCGCTCGGACCGGCGCGATTTTACGCAGCTTTGCATCGTCGAAATGCCCCAGGATCTGTTGATGATGGAGCAGGCGCAATGCTACCAGGGGCTTTATTTCGTCCTGATGGGAAGGCTCTCGCCCTTGGACGGAATAGGGCCGCGTGAAATCCGGCTCGACAGGCTGTTGAAGCGCGTGAAGGACGGCAATGTCAGGGAGGTGATCCTGGCGACGAATTTCACCGTGGAAGGGGAGGCGACCGCGCACTACATCGGTGAGCTCCTGAGAGACAACGGCCTCAAGGTTTCGAGAATCGCCAGGGGCGTTCCGGTCGGCGGGGAAATCGAGCATGTCGACAGCGGAACGCTCGCGCAGGCCCTGTTCGAACGCAGGGAGGTGTGATGGAAAAGCAGAAACTGCACAAGATGCTGGCACATTCCGGGCTGGGCTCCCGCCGCGCCATGGAAGAAGCGATTGCCTCCGGGCGCGTCACGGTGAACGGCAGCCGTGCGGAAGTCGGCACGCGAGTCGGCCCCGAAGACATGGTCCGGTTCGAAGGGCGCATCGTCAAGCTGAAATTCACCAGCCGCCTTCCCAGGGTGATGCTCTATCACAAGCCGGAAGGGGAAATCGTGAGCCACGACGACCCGGAAAAGCGCGCGACGGTTTTCGACAAGCTGCCCAGGATGCGCTCGTCGAAATGGATATCGATAGGCAGGCTGGATTTCAACACCAGCGGCCTGCTGATTTTCACGACATCCGGTGAATTGGCGAACAGGCTCACCCATCCGGCTTTCGAGGTCGAACGCGAATATTCGGTGAGAATCCTTGGGCGCGTGACGCCGGAGCAGGGAAAACAACTGCTTTCCGGCGTCGAACTCGAAGACGGCAAGGCGAAGCTGGAAGCATTTGCCGACGAGGGCGGAGAGGGCGCGAACCACTGGTACAGGGTGATTCTCAAGGAAGGCAGGAACAGGGTGGTGCGCCGCCTTTTCGAATCCATGGGGCTCACCGTCAGCAGATTGATCAGGACGCGGTTCGGCCCCATCGTGCTGCCCTCCAGGGTCAAGCGCGGCATGCTGCTCGAGTTGTCGGAAGAAGAGGTGGCGGGCCTCATGAGATGGGCGGGGCTGGAAGCGAGTGAGCCCGAGATCGGGAAAAGGCCTCCCGTCAGAAAGCCAGCAAGGCGCTGATTTTTGCCTCATCGGGCGCTTGGATCACTCCTTTTTCTGTGACGAGCGCCGCAACGAGTTCAGCGGGGGTGACGTCGAATGCAGGATTCCTGATCCGGATGCCTTCTGCCGCCCAGTCGGTTTCCCCGTATCCCCTGACTTCGCTGCCTGCTCTTTCCTCTATCGGTATTTCATTTCCCGTCGGCGTATGCGGATCTATCGTCGAAACCGGGCAGGCGACGACGAAGGGGATGGCATGCCGCTTCGCGAGCACAGCCATGGTGTAGGTTCCGATCTTGTTCGCCGTGTCGCCGTTGGCTGCGACCCTGTCCGCACCGACGATCACCATGTCGATTTCGCCTTTGTTCATCAGGTATCCGGCCATGTTGTCGCAGATCAGGGTGGCGGGAATCTTTTCCATGGCAAGCTCCCATGCAGTGAGCCTGGCCCCTTGCAGCAGCGGGCGCGTTTCGCAGGCATGAACCGAAATCGCCTTGCCCTGCCGATGCGCCGAGCGGATGACGCCGAGCGCCGTGCCGTGCCCCGCGGTGGCGAGCGCTCCCGCGTTGCAGTAGGTGAGGATGCTGCATTTTTCCGGAATGAGACTGGCGCCGTGCCTGCCCATTTCCAGATTGGCTTCGATGTCTTCTTTGAAAATCGCACCGGCTTTTTCTGACAGGTCGAGTGCGATGCTTCCCGGATCTTTTTCGAAGTCGATTGCGGACTTCATCATCTCCAGCGCCCAGAACAGGTTGACCGCTGTCGGGCGGCTTTCGGCAAGTATCTTGAAGGCGTCCAGCAGGGCGGCATGGAATGCCGTCTTTTCGAGATGCTTCAGCCGGGAAGCTTCGACTGCAATGCCGAATGCCGCGGCGCAGCCGATCGCGGGCGCTCCCCTGACCGCCATTTCCCGGATTGCCTTTGCGACTTCATCGGCGCTTTTCAGGTTCAGGTAGACGATATTTTTGGGGAGGAGCCTCTGGTCGAGGAGTTCCAGGCTTCCCCGATTCCAGCGCAGCGTTTCGAATTTCATGGCAGGGAATAGGGCATGGGCATCATCTGCAGCACCGCTCCGGATTTGAGGCGGATTTCGCTCTCCAGGTTCTCGAGATGGATGACGGCGAGGATGTCGAACCCGCCCCCGGGGGAAGGTGCGCTCCTCGCCACAGTGCCCGTTGCTTCTTCCCCGCAGTAAACTTCCTCGCCGGGCGAGGGTTCGATTTGTGCATCGACATGGGCGAGCACCATCCTCCGCTTGATTTTTCCGAGGAAATGCGTTCTCGTCACGATTTCCTGGCCGGGATAACAGCCCTTCTGGAAGCTCACCCCGCCGATCAACTCGAAATTCGCCATCTGCGGCACGAAAAGCCCTTCCGTTTCGGGAAGTACAACGGGGACGGCATCCAGGATTTCCAGCCTGTCCCAGTAGGATTTGCCAGACTTTTCGCATTGCGTTTCGAGATTTTCGATGATTTTCGCTGAATTTTCAGGCTCGACCACGATTTCGAAGCGCGAATCCGACAGCCTGATCGCAATGCCGGAGTCGACTTTGCCGGTTCCCATCACGGATTGGGGGAGGCGTTCCAGGAGCGCCTGTGCGCTTTCGCCGGAAAGGCCGATGGCTACAAGCTCCACTTTCGAAATGGAGACCTTGGAGCGGAAGATATACATGGAAAGGCGCTGCTTGACGCGATCGACCATTTCCTTCGGCATCTGGAGAATGTAATCCCCATCCATCCTGAACATGAGGAAGCTTGCCAGCATTCTTCCCTTCGGCGAGCAGAGACTGTTGTATTGGGCGGAATTCTCGTCCAGGTGCCTCACGTCGTTGCTGGTGAGGTTTTGCAGGAAATCCCCGGCATCCTCTCCGGAGACGCGGAGAAAGCCGAAATGGGAAAGATCGGTAATGCGTGGCGATGAATTCATTTTTTAGCGTACATAAGCTTCCGTCGCATAACGGCGCATCATGCGATGGCTGTTGAAATAGGAGGCGTTCTTGCCTATGGCGTTTTTCATGACCGTAATCCAGCCGCTTCTGTCGTCATGATAAAGCGGAAGGACGGTTTTTTCGAGTTTTTCGTAAAGCAGTCCCGCGTCGTCGCCGTTGGCCTGATCCGAAGCATTGCCGACTGCCCAGCCTGTCACGCCCTCGATGCAGCCTTCGATCCACCAGCCGTCCAGTACGCTCAGGCTGGGGACGCCGTTGAACGCCGCCTTCATTCCGCTGGTGCCGGATGCTTCCATCGGTCTGAGCGGCGTATTGAGCCAGATATCGACTCCGGAAACCAGGGAGAGCGCGAGATCCATGTCGTAATTGGGCAGGAATGCGGTATTGATGGTGCCCGAGAGATTTCCCAGGTGAACATGGAGCATTTCGATCAATTGCTTGCCGCCTTCGTCGTTGGGGTGCGCCTTTCCGGCCATCACGATCTGGAAGGGGCGGTTCCTTGCTATGGCCCTGATTCTTTCCAGATCGGAGAAAATGAGCTCCGGGCGTTTGTAGGCGGTCATTCTTCTGGCGAAGCCGATTATCGGGATCTCGGCGCTGAAGTCCTTGCCGCAAAGGGTTTTGATGCGCTCGATCAGGGCAAGCTTGGAGGCTCTGTGGGCTCTCCATATCGCCTCGTCCGGGATCTGATCGACCCGGACCAGGAGCTGGGGTTCGTAGCACCAGCCGGGCAGGTGGTGATCGTAAAGGCTGGCGAAGCTGTCGGAAGTCCAGGTATAGGGATGGACGCCGTTGGTGACGGCGTGGACGTGATAGCCGGGATACATCTGCCTGGAAATTTCGGCATGCTTCATGGCGACGCCGTTGACATAGTCGCTCAGATTAAGCGCGAGCTTCGTCATGTTGAGCCGCTCTTCCCCTGCAACCGCCTTGAGTTCGTTGAAATCGATGAAGTCCCTCAGGATGTTCTGCACGAGTTCGTAGGGGAACTGGTCGTGGCCCGCCTCGATCGGGGTGTGGGTCGTGAAATTGCAGACCGATCTCACCATGGGGATGTCGTAGGAGAGCAGGTTTTCGTCTTCGTTTTCCTGCCTTGCGAAGCGCCGCAGAAGTTCGAGCGCGAGCAGTGCGGAATGGCCTTCGTTCATGTGGTACTGGCGGACCTGGAAGCCGAGCGCATGCAGCATGCGCAATCCGCCGATGCCGAGCACGATTTCCTGCTTGAGGCGGTAGACCTGGTCTCCGCCGTAGAGGTAATGGGTGATTTCCCGGTCTTCCGGCCTGTTTTCGTCGAGATCGGTGTCGAGCAGGATGATGGGCTCCTTTCCGCCCAAATGGCCTGTGAGCACGTAAAGCCAGCCGCGCACCCAGACTTCGCGTCCTTCCATGTTGACGGCGATTTTCGCGTCCAGCGGGAAGGCCCATTTCGCCGGGTCCCACATGTCGGGATGCTCGACCTGGCGTCCGTCCCTGATTTCCTGCCTGAAGTAGCCGGCGCGGCTCACGAGACTGACTGCAACGAGGGGAAGCTGGATATCCGCGCTCGCCCGCATCACGTCCCCTGCCAGCACGCCCAGGCCCCCGCTGTAAGTGGGAATATCGCTCTTCAGGGCGATTTCCATCGTGAAATAGGCAATGCGTTGCTGGTGGGTGAATTCGTAGTGCATTTCAGGCCATTCAGACGAGGCTGTCCCTGACCCGCACGAGTCTCGCCTTGACTTCCATGGCGATTTCCTTCATTTCGGGCTTGTCGACGAGATCGAGAACAGCTTCCGGGTCCATGAAGGCGACGGTGACGGTTCCATTTTCTTCTTCTCTCACCAGCACATTGCAGGGAAGCAGCAGGCCGATGTCGGGCTCGGCCATGATGGCGCGGTGCGCGAAGGGGGGATTGCATGCGCCGAGGATGCGGTAGGGGCGCATGTCGAGATTCAGCTTCGACTTGAGGGTGGACTGGACGTCGATGTCGGTGAGCACGCCGAATCCTTCCCTTTTGAGCGCCTCGGTCACTTTCGCTATGGCGTCAGCGAAGGAAATGCGGAGTGTTGTCGAAAATCCGTACATGATGGCTCCTTGAAACAAAAAGGCCGCTTTCGCGGCCCCGTATTCGATCAAAGCGCTTCGCTATGCTTTGCAAGATAGCTTGCCACGCCGTCTCCCGTGGGTTTCATTCCGGCTTCGCCCTTCTTCCATCCCGCAGGACAGACTTCGCCGTGCTGCTCGTTGAACTGCAGCGCATCGACCATGCGCAGCATTTCGTCGATATTGCGCCCCAGCGGCAGATCGTTCACCACCTGATGGCGCACGGTACGCGACTTGTCAATCAGGAAAGAACCGCGGAAAGCAACGCCTGCGCTTGCCTCGACATCGTAGGCCTGACAGATTTCGTGCTTGATGTCCGCCACCAGCGGATAGCCCACCTTGCCGATGCCGCCGTTATTGACCGGGGTGTTTTTCCAGGCCAGATGGGTGAACTGGGAATCGATCGACACGCCGATGACTTCCACGTTGCGATCCTTGAATTCCTTCAGGCGGTGATCGAAAGCGATCAGCTCCGAGGGGCAGACGAAGGTGAAGTCGAGGGGATAGAAGAAGACGACCGCATACTTGTCCTTGATGAAGGAATGCAGGTTGAAGTTTTCCTCGATCTGGTTGTTGCCCATGACTGCGGTTGCGGTGAAGTCCGGGGCGCATTTACCTACCAATACTGACATTTCTTGCTCCTTTCAAAAGTGGGTTTGAATTTATTTTCCTGTACCGTAAAGATAATGCGAGAACTGCGCGTAGCTTGTGCTCACTCTGCGGAATAGCCTGTCCAGGCTGATGATGGCATGCTCCACGATATTGAGCGCAATATAGGGATGCTCGACTTTGAGGCGCTTGTATTTGATCCTGGAAAGCTTGAGCACCTCGGTTTCAGGGGCTTTCGCCACCAGCCTCACGGAGCGCGGCTGCTTGTCGAAGAAGGACATCTCGCCGAGCATTTCTCCGGGACCTGCGCGCACGATCTCGTTTTCATGGCCGTGGTCGTCGAAGGTCAGCGCGATTTCACCCTGGACCACGAAATAGAGAGCATCTCCGATGTCGCCGATGTCGGAAAGAATATGCCCCTTGTCGACATTCAGGAGCGTCAGGTAATCGAGCAGGGTCTGCACTTCGCTGACTGTCAGGGATTCGCATAGATACTGATGGCTGAGCAACTGGGACAGCTTGATCTGATCCGTTTCGGAATTGCCGTTTCCCTTGGTCATGGAACGCCTCTTTTTCGTTGTTGGAATATTGCCATTATGACGCGAAGCGGGGAAAACTGCATCATTGCTGTCGGGTATTCTCGTCGAAATCCCAAAGCAGATGCGCATCGACCATCAGGCGGTAGCGTGTTTCGATGGCCTCGCTCTGAGCCAGTTTCGATGCCAGTCGAGATTCTATCGCAAGGCGTCTCGACGCCAGAACTTCCCCGAGGCCGGCTTCCCCGAGCGCATAGGCTCTGGAGATAAGTTCGGCGTTCCTCGTCATTCCCTGTGCAGCTTCGCGCGATTTTTCCCATCCATTATAGCTCGCTCTGGCCATGGTGTAATTGGATGAGACTTCAGCATTGACACGTCTGGTTGCATCGAGTTCCCGCTGCGTGGCCATTTCGGCAGAAGCTGCGGCGCCCAGTGCTGCAGCTTTCCGGTAGTCGCCGGGAAGCGGGATGCTCAGTACGCCCCCCATGACGCGCTGGCTTCCACCGTATTCGGAGGAATAGCGGATGCCGATCGTGGGGTCGGGCATTCTGTCTGCCCTAACCCTGGATGCCATGATCTGTGCCTTTCTCGCTTCGCTTCTGGCAAGGAGTATGGCATGATTTTGTGAAAGAATTTTTTCCTTCCAGTAATCGAAGGATTGCTCCAGAGGCTTCGGGTCTTCCAGAACCGGATTTTCGGGCAGGGATATTCCCGGGAAATTGGCGGCCAGGGTTTTCTCCGCCACGTCTTCGCGCATTTTTGCCTGAAGCGCCGAGAACGCTGCCTGATCGGACGCAGCCTTCGCGAGGTTTAGCTCCAGTCTGGGCGCATCCCCGGCCCTGACCCGTTTTTCGACCACAATCGCTTCTTTCCGGAGCAGCTTCGACTGGTTCTGCCATTCGTTTTCCTGGATTTTTTCCCTGACCCAGGCGAACCAGAGCCCCAGCAGTTTTTTCGCGGATTCGTGCAGCGCATCGCCATGCGCGAGCTGTGCCGTCCTGATCCCCTGTGCGCCCAGATCTTCGTCCAGCCTCTTTTTGCCGGGAAAGCGCACCGGGCGGGAGATCTGCATGCTCCATTCGTTCAGGGTCTGTCCCAGGCTGTAATCCCTGCGCTGGGCTCCAGTCATCTGCACCTCGTATTCGTAAGCGCCGCTCTTCAGCATGGAATCGTTGGATCTTTCGAAATCGATTCCGGCTTCGGATTCCTTCACGGGCGGAGCATTTGTGAGCGCATGCTTCACCTCGTCGAGCGGCGGCAGGTCTGCCGCACGGGACGGAATCGCCAGGGCTAGGAAGGCGAGCAAGATCGGTTTTCTCATGGCAGCCTTCCGAACGTGCTGATCGGGCTGACCCAGAAGGCGAGCTTCATGTCCGGGAATGCGCTTTTGATTTCCGAGAGAAGCGACTGCGCTTCCTCTTCCCCGAGCAGGATGTCCATCCTGGATTTGTGGGCTCGGCCTCGCACCTGTTCCTTCATGGTGGCGAGCCTGGCATCGTGACCGTGACCTTCGATCCTGAATGTGTGGAAGCCGTTTTTTGCGGTTTCGTTGGCAAGCATGAAATCGATGATTTCTTCTTCGACTGCATTCTGGAATATCAGCGTGAGGCAGCACGGATTCATTTCACATTTCCTTGTTCAAGACCGAAGCGCCGGTAAAGGATGGGAAGGATGATCAATGTCAGGAGTGTGGAAGTGATCAGCCCGCCGATCACCACGATCGCAAGCGGCTTCTGGATTTCCGATCCGGGGCCGCTCGCAAAAAGCTGGGGAACGAGCCCGAATGCGGCGATGCTCGCGGTCATCAGGACAGGTCTCAATCGGCGCATTGCGCCTTCCCGTACGACCCTGTCCAGGTCCATGCCCCGGGAGAGAAGCTGGTTGAAGTGGCTTACCAGCATCACACCGTTCAGCACGGCGATGCCGAGCAGGGCGATGAAGCCGACCGAGGCCGGGACCGAGAGGTACTGGCGGGATAAGAGCAGGGCGAATACACCGCCTATCAGGGCGAATGGAATGTTCGCGAAAACAAGTGCGGACTGCCTGATCGATCCGAACGTGGCGAAGAGGATGAAAAAAATCATGAGCAGCGCGACCGGAACGACGAGGGCGAGCCTTGCCGCTGCACGCTGCTGGTTCTCGAACTGTCCGCCCCATTCCGTGCCGTATCCCGGAGGAAAACGCATTTTGGAGGCGACTTCGCGCTTTGCTTCCTCGACGAATCCGACCAGATCGCGCCCGGAAACATTGGCCTGGACCACGATCATCCTGGCTGCGTTTTCATGCGCGATATGGACCGGCCCCGAAGTTCTGACGAGCTTCGCGACAGCCGAAATCGGCACGGTCTGCCCGTTGGGCAGTGCAATGAGCAGGTTGCCGAACATGGCCGGCGAATGCCTCAGGCTTTCGCTTCCCCGCAAAATGAGCGGGGTCCGTCTTCCCTTTTCCAGGACGATGCCAAGCTGCCTGCCTTCGATTTCCCCGCGCAGCTTGTTTTCTATGCCGTTCACGGTGAGCCCCATCCTTCCTGCGGCAAGACGGTCTATCTCGATCTGGTAATACTGCACGCCGGTATTCTTCGGAGTGAAAACGTCCTCCGACCCCGGGATCTTTTTCAGGGTGGCGACCATTTGGGCGGCGAGGCTGTCCAGCTCGCCGAGATCGGGGCCGTATATCTTGATTGCGATGTCCCCCCTGACCCCGGTCAGCATTTCGGCAACGCGCATTTCTATGGGCTGGGTGAAGCTGTAGGAAACGCCCGGGAAATCCTGCATGACGCCCCTGATCTCACCGATGAGCCATTCCTTGTCCGGCTTGCGCCAGGTCGATTTGGGCGCGAGCACCATGAAGGTGTCGGTCTGGTTGAGCCCCATGGGGTCGAGCCCGAGTTCGTCCGACCCGGTTCTTGCGATGATGTGCTTCACTTCGGGGACGGAAGCGAGGATCTGCTTCTGGATGCGCGCATCTAGCAGGGCGCTTTCATCGAGGCTGATGGAGGGGAGTTTCTCGATCTGCATGATGATGTCTCCCTCGTCCATGACCGGCATGAACGTTTTTCCGACCAGGGTGTAGGCTCCCGCAGTCAGAATGAGGGAAAACACCGCCGCCGAAATCACGAGTCTCGAATGATTGAGGGCCCAGGCAAGCATGGGTTCGTAAATGCGGATGGCATGCCTCACCAGATACGGTTCGCCGTGGGATGTTTGCCTGATCAGCATGGAAGAGAGTACCGGAATGACGGTCATTGCGAGCAGGAGGGAGCCCGAGAGCGCGAAAACGATGGAAAGCGCGACGGGTGTGAAGAGTTTTCCTTCGAGGCCCTGCAGGGTGAGCAGGGGGAGGAAGACGATGATGATGATCATGACTCCGGAGGCGACGGGAAGCGTGACTTCCCTCGCCGCGCGATAGACAAGATGCAGGCTCGGGAGCTTCGAGTCATTCTGCGCGAGGCGGGTCACGATGTTTTCCACGACCACGACCGCGCCGTCGATCAGGATCCCGATCGCGATGGAAAGCCCGCCGAGGCTCATCAGATTGGCCGACATGCCTGCCGTTCTCATCAGGATGAAGGTGATGAGCGCAGCGAGCGGAAGGGCGAGAGCCACGGAAAGCGCTGCCCTGATGTTGCCGAGAAAGAGCAGCAGCAGGACGACGACGAGCGCGACCGCCTCGATCAGGGATCGGGATACTGCATGGATCGCGCGCTCGACCAAGCTTCCCCTATTGTAGAACACCACCGCCCTGACGCCTTTGGGAAAGGAGGGGGTCATCTGGTCGAGCCTTTGCTGTACCTCCCGGACGACTTTCTGCGCGTTCGACCCCATCAGGCCAAGGACCAGCCCCTCCACGACCTCGCCTTTTCCGTCTTTCGTGACCGTCCCGTAGCGGGTGAGACTGCCTATCCGGACGTCTGCGACATCTCCGATGCGGGTCGGGATGCCATCCCCGCTGGTCGAGACCACGATATTCCTCAAGTCGTCCAGCGAACGGATGCTGCCTTCCGCTCTCACCAGCAGGGTTTCCTCGCCTTCGGTCAGTCTTCCGGCGCCGTCATTCCGGTTGTTTTCCTCGATGGCTTTCTGCAGCACGGCAAGAGAAATTCCCCTGGCATGCATTTCGGCATCGTTCGGAGAGACTTCGAAGGTTCTGACGAGCCCGCCGAGGGAATTGACATCGGCGACGCCGGGCAGCCTCCTGAGCGCGGGACGAATGACCCAATCCAGCAGGCTCCTTCTTTCCATGAGGGAGAGATTCCCGCCTTCTATCGTGAACATGAACATTTCGCCGAGCGGGGTCGTGATGGGTGCGAGTCCGCCCGTGACGCCGGGAGGAAGTTCCACTGCAATGAGGCGCTCTGCGACCTGATTTCTCGCCCAGTAGATGTCCGTTCCCTCGTTGAAGTCGATTGTGATGTCGGCGAGCGCATACTTTGAATTGGAGCGAACGATTTTCTTGTTCGGGATGCCGAGCATGTCCAGTTCGATCGGGGAAGTGATCCGCGCCTCGACTTCCTCGGGGGTCATGCCCGGCGCTTTCACGATGATTTTCACCTGGGTGGTCGAGACGTCCGGGAAGGCGTCTATGGGCAGCTCCCTGAAGGCGTAGATGCCCGCGCCCATGAGGAGAGCTGTCAGGACCAGGACAGGCAGGCGCTGGGTGAGAGAAAATTCGACGATTCGGGACAGCATCATTCTGTTCCGGAAAGGGCGGCCTTGAGCGCGGCGATGCCGTGCACGGCAATGGTTTGATTCCGATCGAGGCCGTTCACGAGAGTGTCGTTTTCGCCTTCGCTCACGATCTCGACGGGCCGTATCCTGAAACCGGACGGGGTTTCCACGAAAACCGCAGTCTTGCCCCCGATGCGGGTCAGGGCGGAGTTTGGTATCTGAAAGAGATTTTCGGATGGACTCGATATCCTGGCTTCGACTTTCAATCCGGGCTTGAGCGAATCGATGTTCCGGGTCATGAGCGCCCTGACCATGATGGTCTGGCTGGTCGGGTTGACGCTTTTTCCTATTGAGGAGATCGTTCCTTCTGCATGATAGGCGGGAACTTCCACGGCGCTTCCCTCTTTCAGGCCGGAAAGCAATGCGGCGGGCACCTCTATTTCGAGCCAGATCGGGGAGAGTTTTGCCACCCGGTAGATCGGTGCTGCAGCGTCGATGCGCTGCCCTGCCATTCCGGTTTGTTCGAGCACGACCCCTTCAACGGGGGAACGGATTTCGAGCATGCTGCCGATTTTTCCGTTCCCGGCGAGATTCTTGATCGCGCCTTCCGAAAGGCCGGAAAGCATCAATATCTGTTTCTGGCCGGAAAGCTCGGCTTCGGCTTCGACATAGCGGCTTCTGGAAGCCGAGAAGCGGCTTTGCGCAATGATGCCCTCGTCGAACAGTTGCCTGTCCCGCAGCATGACTTCCCTCGCCAGCTGGAACCGGGTTTGCGCTTTCAGGTAGCTGCGTTCGGCTTCGGCAAGAGGCGGGCTTTGCATCAGGGCGAGAACCTGTCCTTTTTTGACATGCTGATTGACGCTGGCTGCCATCTTTTCCAGATAGCCCGCAAGCGGGGCGCTCACGACATGGAGCTGGTTGTTCGGCAGGACGACTCTTGCGGGAAGGCCGTGCGTTCGGGTGGATTTCGTCTGGGAGGCTTTCGCAGTCGCCACGCCGAGCGCCTGCTCCTGCGCCCGGGTGATACGGATTTCGTCTGCCGCATGAAGCTGTCCGGAACACAGGGTCAGCGAGAAAAATATCAGTGAGGCGATTCTTGAAGTCATAGGGCAGCCTTCCGGGATGTTTGTCCCCCAACCTTGTTATATAATGCACCACCATGGTGCGGATCTTGCGATCCCATCAGGGGGATGGTAACTGTCGATAATTAAGAGCGGGTTAAAATGGCTGACCCGGTCGGAAAAGGGCGAAGATGGAAGCTTTGAAAAACAGCAGCGACGTGTTGTTCATTTTGCTGGGCGCGATCATGGTGCTTGCGATGCATGCCGGGTTCGCCTTTCTGGAACTCGGCACGGTCAGAAAAAAGAACCAGGTCAATGCGCTCGTCAAGATCATGGCGGATTTCGCCGTATCCACCATAGCCTATTTTTTCATCGGCTACGGCATAGCCTACGGCATCCATTTCCTTGTCGGGGCGGATCAGCTTGTTCAAAAAAGCGGCTACGAGCTGGTCAAATTCTTCTTCCTGCTGACTTTCGCTGCGGCGATTCCGGCGATCATTTCCGGCGGTATCGCGGAGCGCGCCAGATTCCATCCTCAGCTCGCGGCGACCTTCGTTCTGGTCGGATTCGTCTATCCCTTCTTCGAGGGCATCGCCTGGAACGACCATTACGGCATCCAGGCCTGGATGCAGAGCGCTTTCGGCGCGAAATTCCACGATTTCGCAGGTTCGGTGGTGGTGCATGCGGTGGGGGGATGGATAGGGCTTGCAGCCGTGCTGCTGCTCGGAGCCCGGCGCGGGCGCTATGCCAGGGACGGCAGGATCTCCGCCCATCCTCCGTCTTCCATCCCCTTCCTCGCACTGGGCTCGTGGATACTGTCGGTGGGCTGGTTCGGTTTCAACGTGATGTCGGCCCAAACGCTTTCCGCAATCAGCGGGCTGGTTGCGGTCAATTCGCTGATGGCGATGGTGGGCGGGATACTTGCAGCGCTCGTGGCGGGTAAGAACGACCCCGGATTCTTGCATAACGGGCCGCTCGCGGGGCTCGTCGCAGTCTGCGCAGGCTCCGACCTCATGCATCCCGTGGGCGCGCTTCTCACTGGCGCGATTGCGGGCGGCCTGTTCGTTTACCTCTTCACGGTCACGCAGAACAAATGGAAGATCGACGACGTTCTCGGAGTCTGGCCGCTGCACGGCGTATGCGGGGCATGGGGAGGAATCGCTGCGGGGATTTTCGGGGCCAGGGCCCTGGGCGGCGTGGGCGGGGTGAGCTTTCTGTCCCAATTGATCGGAACCGTCCTCGGTGTCGGGATAGCCCTGGCGGGCGGTTTTATTGTTTACGGCACACTCAAGAAACTGGTCGGCATCAGGCTCGACCAGGAGGAAGAATACAACGGCGCGGATCTTTCCATCCACAACATCAGCGCGACTCCGGAGAAGGAAGCGGGCTGGTAGTGTGATCACGCTCAAAAACAAACGGGCTAGCCTTTTAAGCTAACCCATTGTTTGTCATGGTGGGTCCGCACGGACTTGAACCGTGGACCAAGGGATTATGAGT
>JAJZRP010000023.1:21216-28989 GCA_021802655.1 Pseudomonadota bacterium | reverse complement strand
TGCTGCTTACTTCTTCGTGCCGGAGACTTCGACGACCACGCGGCGGTCGGGTTGCAGGCACTCGATCAGCTTCTTCGTGACTTTTTTGCCCTTGCACTCGCCCGGCTTGGTGACGGGATCGGTCTTGCCCTTTCCGGTGGTGAAAATCTTGGTGGGGGCGATTCCGTGCGCATCGACCAGGTATTTCTTGACCGATTCGGCGCGGCGAACGGAGAGCTTCATGTTGTATCCATCCGAGCCGATCCTGTCGGTATGCCCCGTCACGCTGATGGCATCGTAATTGACGCTTTGCAGGTCGGTTGCGAGCTTGTCCAGGGACTTCTTGCCTTCAGGCTTCACGTCGGCCTTGTCGAAATCGAACAGGGAGCCGGCGGAAAGGGTCAGCTTCTCGGGGGCTGCAGCGGGCGCTTCGACCGCCTGGGGTGCGGGGGCCGGCGCCGGAGCCGGAGCCGCAGCTACAGGCTTGGGCGCGCTTCCGAAGGGGAAAACCAGACTGACCGAATAGACGTTGATGTTGCTCCTGCCGCTGACGGCATCGTTGATCCGGTAAGTCTCCCACTCGCCGCGAACTTCCGCGGCCGGCGTGATGTTGTACTGGATGCCCAGGCCCGCATCATAATTGATTTCGCTGTTGCTGGGATTGGCATTCGTCACGCCCGTGCCGACGAAGGAATCGCGGGTATAGGCGTCCTGAAGGCCAAGCCTGCCAAAAAACGAGAATTTTTCTGAAATCGGCAGAATACCCAGTGCGTCCAGGTTCCATCCATTGACCTTGAGCGAACCGTTCAGCGCTGGAGCGGTAGATGAAAGGCCGAACTTGCCCAGATCGAAGTAACCGCCTTCGAGAGCGAAGTTCGGATTGAATTTGTAGCCGCCGAAAAGCTTGTAGGCAGTGTCGTTGCTGCTGCTGCTGATGGCGGTTGCCGTCGAGCCGACGCCTGCTGCGATGCCGGCATTGTTGAAGTTCGACCTCGATTGGCCGACGCCGGCGCCGGCATACCATCCGTTGATGTCGTCGGCCTGCGCGCTTGCTGTCCCCATGCCCAGCAGGCCGAGCGCCACCCAAAGTTTCGCTGATTTCATTTTTTCTCCTTGTTGAAATTATCCTGACACTGATGAACGCGTACCATCTCGCTTGCGTTGACACGAAACGGCAAATATTCTTTATAAAGACTAGTATATCTGTCAAATAGTTCAAGTCAAAATTTGGATTGCATCGGGTTGCGGCTTGCTCCGACCGGGCTTCATGGACTATATTGGAATCATCGATTCGATTGGGAGGCCGCATGGGCACTGAAGACGAGCTGCAATCGACCATTGAAGACCTGGTGCAGGAGGGCAAAGGCATTCTCGCTGCCGACGAAAGCCATCCCACCATCGCCAAACGCTTCGCGCAATATGGCATCGAATCGACTCCTGAATCGAGGCGCGTCTACCGTTCCCTGCTTTTATCCGCGCAGGGCATGATGGATTTCATCAGCGGCGTGATCCTTTTCGAGGAAACGCTGACCCAGCGCGACGACGCGGGCAGGCTGATTCCGGAGATGCTGTCGGCCATGCATGTGGTGCCCGGAATCAAGGTCGACAGGGGAACCGTTGCCCTTGCCAATTCCCCCGGAGACAAGATCACGGAAGGACTGGATGGCCTCTCGGGCAGGCTCGGGGCCTACAGGGCGCAGGGAGCGCGTTTTGCCAAATGGCGCGAAGTTTATGCCATAGGAGAGAGAAATCCCTCCCCCATCGCCGTCGAGGCCAATGCCGAAACGCTGGCCCGCTATGCGGCGATCTGCCAGGGCGCGGGCCTCGTTCCGATCGTCGAGCCCGAAGTGCTGATCGACGGGGATCACGACATGAATCGCTGCCTGGAAGTGACGGAAGCCGTGTTGCACGCCGTATTTCACGCCCTTTACAGGCACGGCGTGGTCCTGGAACACATGCTGCTCAAGCCGAGCATGGTCCTGCCGGGGAAGGATCATCCGCAGAAGGCGGCGCCCGAGCGGGTGGCGGAGGCGACGATCAGGGTGCTGCGCCGAGCGGTTCCCGCTGCAGTGCCGAGCATCAATTTCCTCTCGGGAGGGCAGGGGCCGGAGGAAGCGACGGCCAACCTCAATGCGATGAATAGAATGCTGCCCAATCCCCCCTGGGCTCTTTCCTTTTCCTACGGACGCGCCTTGCAGCAGCCGGCATTGGCTGCCTGGGCGGGCAGGAGCGAGAATAAAGGGAAAATGCAGAAGATGTTCCTCGAGCGGGCGAGGCTGAACGGCCTTGCTCGCCGGGGAAAATACGCTCCCGAAATGGAGAACTGAATGGCGCGCTATGTTCGCTGGTTTTCCGGGATCGGCATGGATGACGTGCAGCTCGTCGGGGGGAAGAATGCCTCGCTCGGGGAGATGTACCGCGAGCTCACCCCCTTCGGGGTCAGGGTGCCGAACGGATTCGCCGTCACCGCGGAGGCCTATCGCTACGTCCTCGACGAGGCGGGCGCATGGCCGAAGCTGCATGAGGCGCTGGACGGTCTGGACGTGAACGACGTCGACGATCTGGCGCGCCGCGCTCGGATGGCGAGGGATATCGTCTACGGCGCCCCCCTGCCGCAGGATCTCGCATCGGAAATCGCCGCCGCCTATGCAGAATTGAAGCGGGAATACGGAGCCCAGCTCACGGTCGCGGTCAGGAGTTCGGCAACTGCAGAGGATTTGCCGACTGCGAGCTTCGCCGGCCAGCACGAGACCTATCTCAACATATCGGGGGAAGCCAAGCTGACCGATTCGGTCAGGCGCTGCTTCGCGAGCCTGTTCATGGACCGCGCCATACGCTACCGGGTCGACAACGGCTTCGATCATTTCAGGGTCTATCTCTCGGTGGGCGTGATGAAAATGGTGCGCTCCGATCTGGCCGCCAGCGGCGTGATTTTCTCCATAGACACCGAAACGGGCTTTTCGGATGTGGTTTTCATCACCGGCGCCTACGGCCTCGGCGAGAATGTGGTGCAGGGAGCGGTGGACCCGGACGAATTCTACGTGTTCAAGCCTTCCCTGAGAGCGGGAAAGCGCGCCGTGCTGCGCCGCTCCCTTGGCGGCAAGGAAATCAGGATGGTCTATTCGGAAGGCGAGGGAAGGGAGACGACCCGCAACATGCCGACGCCAAAAGAAGACCAGAGGCGCTTTTGCATCAGCGATGCCGAAGTGCTGGAGCTCGCGGATTACGCAGTCAGAATAGAAGACCACTACAGCGCGAAAGCCGGACGAAGCATGCCCATGGACATGGAATGGGCGAAGGACGGCGTCGACGGCCTGCTTTACATGGTCCAGGCAAGGCCCGAGACGGTTGCCTCCAGAAAATCCTTCGACATGCTGGAGGAATACGAACTGGAAGGGCGCGGCGAAGTGCTGGCGAAAGGACGCGCAGTGGGGGGAAAAGTCGCCTCCGGACGCGCGCGCGTCATCACCAACGTGGGGCAGCTCAACGAGTTCAGGGAAGGGGAAGTGCTCGTTGCGGACACCACCACCCCCGACTGGGGAACGGTGATGAAGCTCGCTTCTGCCATCGTGACCAATCGCGGCGGGCGCACCTGTCATGCCGCGATCGTGGCCAGAGAACTGGGCATTCCCGCAGTGGTGGGCTGCGACAATGCGACCGAATCGATCAAAAGCGGGAAGGAAGTGACGGTTTCCTGCGCGGAAGGCGATGTGGGCATGGTGTATTCGGGCATTTTGCCGGTCAAGAGGACGCTCACCGACCTTTCATCCCTGCCGAGGCCGCAGACCCATCTCATGATCAACATAGGCAATCCCGACATCGCTTTCCAGACGAGATTCCTGCCCAACGACGGGGTGGGACTCGCCAGGATGGAATTCATCATCGACCAGTACATCAAGGCCCATCCCATGGCGCTGCTCCATCCCGAGAAAGTGAAGGATGGCGGCGAGCGGGCGAGCCTCGAAGCGCTGACCCGATATCACGCCAGCCCCGCCGATTTCTTCGTGGAAAGGCTCTCCGAAGGGGTCGGGACCATCGCGGCGGCTTTTTATCCCAAGCCGGTGATCGTGCGCATGTCGGATTTCAAGACCAACGAGTATGCCTCCCTTCTGGGCGGTCGCTGGTTCGAACCCGACGAGAGCAACCCCATGCTGGGGTTCCGCGGCGCTTCCCGCTACACCCATCCCGCCTATGCCGAGGGCTTCGCCCTGGAATGCCGGGCCATGAAGCGCGTGCGCGACGACATGGGGCTTTCCAACGTGAAACTGATGATCCCGTTCTGCCGCAGGGTGGAAGAGGGGCGGCGGGTGCTGGATGCGATGGAACAGCATGGCCTCAGGCGCGGGGAAAATGAACTGGAAATCTACGTCATGTGCGAGATTCCCAACAATGTGGTTCAGATTGATGCTTTTTCCAGGCTTTTCGACGGATTTTCCATAGGCTCGAACGACCTCACCCAGCTTGTCCTCGGGGTCGACCGGGATTCCCAGATCGTCTCTTTCGACTTCGACGAGCGCGACCCCGGGGTCATGGAGATGATCAGGCTCACCGTCGAAGGCGCCCGGCGCAACGGGCGCCATTCTGGAATCTGCGGGCAGGCCCCTTCGGATTACCCGGAGATGGCGCAATATCTCGTCGAGATCGGCATCGACTCGATGAGCCTCAATCCCGACACGGTGCTCAAGACCACGCGCCATGTGCTCGAAGTCGAAAAACGCCTGGGGCGTCCGCCGAGATAGCCGGGCCCTTGGCCAATCCGGAAGACGTGTAATACACTGTGCCCATGATCGAATTGAAACAGGTGGACCTCTCCCGGGATACGGATGCGCGCTGGTATGTGAAGGAGGAACTCGTCCAGGTCGCCTTCGCGAAGGTGGAAGGGGAGCTTGCGAGCCTGGAGGGTCCCAACCGCTACGGCATCGGGGATGCGCTTGTCACGGGTTCGACGGGTAGCCGCTGGTGCGTGTCGCGCGGGCGCTTCGATTCCAGGTACGATCCTGTTCCGCCCTGCAGGGCGGGACAGGATGGCCCCTACCGCAACAAGCCCGTTCCCGTGCTCGCGAAACAGATGAAGGAAGCTTTCAGCATCGCAAGATCGGCAGGCGGCGACATCCTTTCGGGCGTATCGGGCGACTGGCTGATGCAGTATGCTCCCGGGGACTTCGGCATCACGAAAGATTCGAGGTTCCGTCAGGTATACAGGATGTCGGATGCACCTGGTCGGGAGTCTCGCCGTCCTGATGGAGAATTTGTGAGCTACCTGACGCATGACGAACTGAAGATCGATGCACGCTTTGCCTGTTTGAAATCCTGCCATAGCGAAGTTCTGCCCGACCCCGTTCCCGAGCCTGCTATGGTTCATTTCAATGCGGCCCTTGCCGAGGAACTCGGTCTCGATGCGCAGGACGCGGGGCTTGTCGACATCCTTTCGGGCAACCGGCCATGGCCGGGCTATGCGCCCATCGCATCGGTTTATGCCGGACACCAGTTCGGATCTTGGGTTTCCCAGCTCGGGGACGGGCGCGCCCTTCTTATTGCGGAAATCGGGAAACCTGACGGGAGCCGGGCGGAGCTGCAGCTCAAGGGCTCGGGCCGGACCCCTTATTCCAGGGGGGGGGACGGGCGTGCGGTATTGCGCTCCTCGATCCGGGAATACCTGTGTTCGGAAGCGATGCATGCTCTTGGCGTTCCGACTACGCGCTGCCTGAGCCTGATTTCTTCCCCCCTTCCCGTGATGCGCGAAAGCATGGAGACTGCCGCAGTGGTCTGCCGCGTTTCCCCCAGTTTCGTGCGCTTCGGCCATTTCGAGTTTTTCAGCCACAACGGAAAAAAGGAAGTGCTCGCTTCCCTTGCAGACCATGTCATTTCAGAGCATTTTCCGCATCTCGAAGGGCCGGACCGCTATGCCGGCTGGCTCTCCGAGGTGGTCGAACGCACGGCAAAACTGATGGCGCAGTGGCAATCCCTGGGTTTCTGCCACGGCGTCATGAACACGGACAATTTTTCGATTCTGGGACTCACGATCGACTACGGTCCTTTCGGCTTCATGGACGCATTCAGGCAGCACCATGTATGCAATCATTCCGATCACGAAGGGCGCTATGCCTACAGTGCACAGCCCCAAATCGGACATTGGAATGTTTCCTGCCTGCTTCAGGCGGCGCTGCCGCTGCTCTCCAGCGACGAGGAAGAAGCTGTGGAACTGGCATCTGAAATTTACAGATCCTATGTGCCGGCTTTTTCGACCGAGGCGCTCAACAGGTGGACGGCAAAGCTGGGGTTGCAGGAAGCAAGGGACGGGGATGCCGCGCTGGTCAGCCGATTCCTCACTCTGCTGCAGGCGGGAAAACTGGATTTTACAAACAGCTTTCGCAGCCTTTCGCAAATCGTCGCGGCAGGGGATGGGGCTTCCGGCGAAGCATTTGCGGGGATGGAAGGCTTCGATTCCTGGCTCTCGGACTACCGGGCGCGCCTTGCTCTGGAACCCTGCAATAATGCGGAGCGCGCAGCGCTCATGGATCGGGTCAACCCGAAGTATGTGCTGAGGAATCACCTCGCTCAGGCTGCGATAGAGAAAGCCGAGGCAGGGGACTATTCAGAAATCGGGATACTGATGGATCTCCTTGCCAGACCCTATGACGAGCAGCCGGGCATGGAGCGCTATGCAGAATCCCCGCCGCAAGGCTTGTGCCACATCGAGGTCAGCTGCTCTTCCTGAAGGGCGTTCAGGCGCTGATCCTGTTCCGCCCGGCCCGCTTCGCCTGATAAAGGAGGGCATCCGCTTCCGAAATCAACTCTTCCAGGTTTTCATGGCCGGATTTCTGGGCGACTCCGAAACTTGCCGTGAGGGCGATTTCTTCGCTTGCGGAAAATTTCCCCGATGTCTGCGCCGCAACGGCTTCTTCGAGGGTGAGCGGGGCGCCTCTTTCCTTCAGGTAGGTCGCAAAGCGACCTGCGGGATAGTCCGGGGAGATTTCGGACAGAGGCAGGGGGGGCGGCTAGCGATAGGAAATGCCAGAAGCCTGCCAGGAGGGCCAGGCAGACGCGAAGAATTTTCTGCTCATGTATTTACGGCTGCCGAAAATTATTCGATGGTCATCGATACTATCAGGGAACCGAGAAAAATTCACCGTCCATGGTGCAACATATCGTTTTGGCAAAAATATTTGCTTTGCCTGATGGACTGTATAGATTGGATTGAATGGGCTAAAACACAGCATCACGGTATGAAACTTTGCCAGATGCACCATTTTCTGCTCTTCTTCGGACAGAGGTGGCGCCAGTTTTACACGTCAGTCTCGGAAATCTTGCATTACTGTCGGATAGATCCTAGAAATAGAGAAGATCCTGTTGTGTTGATGCGAGATGGAATTATAGAGGGCTGATTGCCGGAGGGCATTTCCGCAACCGGGCATACAGGGCAATTCTCAAGGAACAGGGAGGGATTATCATGAAGATGTGCAGCGTTTCGGAATGCGAGATAGTGGAATGTGCCTATAACATGGATGAAGCCTGCCACGCGATGGCCATCACCATTGGCGATGGCGTTCACCCCATGTGCGACACTTTTTTCAAATCCTCCACGCATGGCGGCGTGAAGAATCAGACCGCCGGCGTTGGAGCGTGCAAGGTCTCGGCCTGTTGCCACAATATGGATTTCGAGTGCGCAGCGGAGAGCATCCATGTGGGCTACTGTGGGGGCCATGGCGATTGCATGACTTTTGCTGCGCGGTGAGATAGGTTGGCCCTGTTACGGTAACGCGGAGGTAATCATGGCAAGGAAACGGATAGAAC
>JAJZRP010000023.1:0-21116 GCA_021802655.1 Pseudomonadota bacterium | reverse complement strand
CAGCGGAGAGCATCCATGTGGGCTACTGTGGGGGCCATGGCGATTGCATGACTTTTGCTGCGCGGTGAGATAGGTTGGCCCTGTTACGGTAACGCGGAGGTAATCATGGCAAGGAAACGGATAGAACCAGGCGGAAAGTAAGGTTTACAACCTGAAGCTCAGCTTTTCATTGAAGGACGGCGCCTACATTGTCGACGTCAAGGTCGCCATCGATTCAGGGAAGAAACCTTTGGTTAGAACCAATTCGGACGGGCCGCTTTTCTATGCGAAACTGCCGCCCGGCAAATCAGTATCGCCGTGTCTTATCAGGGGAAAACCCAGACCAGGACGGTGGATGTTGGGAAAAGCTCGACCAACTTGTTCTTTCATTGGACCGATTGATGGCTTGAATCCCCGGTGTGAATCCTGTGGGACTGCAGAAGGGAATTTTTGCCAACATCCTAAGGATATTCGGTAAGCCCCTTTGGAAATCCACGATTTACCTTATGCCAGAGTCATAGACAAAGGTGGTTTTTAATCCGACGAAAAGAGAGGGAATTCTCTATGCGCACTTTCAATCGAATCGTTCCGGTTCTTTTCCTGGGATTGATTTTCTCGGCTTCCGTTCAGGCATCAGAAGGCAGTATCCGGATCATTTCTCCGGGCAACGGCGCGACAGTTGATTCATTGGCCGAAAGGATCAATGTCTTCTACTACGCGACCTTCGACCCCAAAGGAGATCATGTCCATCTTTCCGTCGACGGCAAGGACAGGGAGACTTTGCGGGAACTGGAAATCAGTCATGTGACCGATATCTATCAGAAGGGCCGCTGGGTTCCCGTTATGCGCGAGATCAACGGCAAAACCGCCATTGATCCACTTTTGCCCGGGAAACATGAAATCTGCGCCAAGGTTGTCGATAAAGCGCATGTTTCCATCGGGACAGAAACGTGCATTCATGTCGTCTCGAGATGAGGACGAATCATGATCACACCTCAGGAAGTCACAACACCCAAAGCTGCTTCAGGAAAAGGAAAAAGCCGAGAAAGCCAACCGTGCCAAGGATTCCTTTCTTGCCACCATGAGCCATGAGATACGCACTCCGCTTACCGGCATGCTGGAGCTGCTTTCCCTGACCAGCCTGGTGACGAGCAGTGCGCGACCCTGGATGCGGCCTGGGATTCCGGCAGGGGGGTGCTGCGCATCGTCAACGACATCCTGGATTGGTCGAAGATCGAGGAGGGAAAGCTGGCGCTTTCGCCGCGCGCCACTTCAATCTCTCCAGATCCTATTCTCCGCCCCTTGGGGGCGAAGAACGTCCGCAGGACGGCGGGCCTGAAGAGCGTCGTTGCCACTGTCCGTCAACACAAGGTTGGCTGTTTTATGGGGTTATCGGGCATGGATCTTGAAGCCCATGGCATAATCGGACGACTTGGCAGGATCAAACACCATGCCGTCGAAGAATGTTTCCATTTTCACGGTGCTGTCAGGTACGGGCACCCCCATGCTTTTGGCAACTTCGGTATATAACGGAATCTGGTTTACTTGCGTGGCAACTGCAAGGTAATCGATATCCTGCTTCAGCAAACCCCAACGGCGGAACTGGGTGAGGAACCATGCGCCATGTGAGTAGAATGGAAAATTCACCTGGCCATCATCGTAAAATTTCAGGCAGTCCGGGTCTTGCCATGTTCTGCCAAGACCGTCTTCATAAATCCCCATCATGCGCCCCTCGATAACCGGGTCAGGTGTATTGACATAAGGCTTGCTGGCGATAATATTCGAAACCTTGAGCCGGTTAGCCAGGGTATCAACGTGTCTGGATGCGTCCAGCACGGCGCGCATCAAGGCTCGGGTAGTGTTCGGGTATTTTTCGATGAATTCCCGGGTTGTTCCGAGCACCTTCTCCGGATGATTCTTCCAGATTGCCTGGGTGGTTGTTGCAGTAAAACCCACTTCATCGAAGATGGCGCGCGCATTCCACGGTTCTCCCACACAACATCCATCCACGTTGCCGGATCGCAGGTTGGCCACCATTTGAGGGGGTGGGATAACGATATTTCTCACATCATTGAGCGGATTGATGTCGTGCGCGGCCAGCCAGTAGTTCAGCCACATCGCGTGAGTACCCGTGGGGAAGGTATGGGCGAACGTGTATTTACGCTGCTCAGCCTTGATTAAGTTCCTCAGAAGTTCACCTGTGGTCACGCCCTTGTCGCGCAATTGATTGGAGAAGGTGATCGCCTGTCCATTGTGGTTTAGCCCCATCAGGATTGCCATATCCCTTTTCGCACTACCGATGCCCAGATGCGCGCCATATATCAAACCATACAATGCATGTGCCGCATCCAGTTCACCCAGCATCAATTTATCACGCACGGCTGCCCAGCTCGGCTCTTTTGAAAAGCGTAGGGTTAAACCATATTTTTTATCCAACCCCAGCTCGTGAGCCATGACTATGCTTGCACAGTCTGTCAGTGGAATAAAACCAATAGTCAGGTTCGGTTTTTCCGGTGCGTCGGATCCTCCCGCCCAAGCTATGGTCCGGATATCCGTTGGCACCTTAGACATGACTCCATCTGTACTCAAAATTTCTCCCGCATGGTTCATAGAATCTATCCGACAATTTTGTTCGGAAGTAAAATCAAAAGCCAAATTTTCAAGCGCCCAGTTCTTTAGCCATGATGATGGCCTCTGCAATCTCCGCCAAGCGCTTCCCCTTGCTCATGGCCATGCTGCGCATGCGCGCATAAGCATCCTGTTCGCTATAGCCGTGATCCGCCATCAGGATACCCTTGGCGCGATCGACTGTCTTTCGATCGGCAAGCTGGGTCTTTGCTTCCCTCAGCTCGTCTCGAAGTCGCTTGTGCTCGGCAAAACGGGCTGCGGCCACATGGATTATGCTTTTCAGATCCTCTCCCTGGATCGCATGCGCCACATAGGCGCTGACCCCGGCACGCATTGCTTCCTGGATGCTGCGTGGGTCCATCTGGGCGCCCAGAACTACCACAGGTTTTTCCAGTGTGGCGGACATCAGATTGATTTGTTCCAGCGTGTCGCGCCCGGGTGCATTGGCATCCACGATGATCACGTCGGCTGATGCAGCTTGTATTGAATGTTCGTCCACCTGCTCCCAGGATAGCCATCTGACCGCAAATCCGGCCAATTCAAGGCTGGCCTTCAACCATGCAGCACGATCTCTTGCATCATCAATAATGAGGACTTGCTTCAAGCTGGACTCCCGATATTTGGGTCTGAGTCGAGCAATAATCGAGCCAAGGTTCAATTGGTGGCGGGATCCTACCCCAGGATTTTGAACAATCTCATCAGTTTCCCATGAGAAACAAACCGTTATTTAAAGTTTCCGGGCATGGCCGAAAATTTCTCGCATTAGTATGTGCTGCACTTCCTTAGTGCGCATAGGATGAAAAAATCCCGAATCGGGTGCATCCGAAATTATTCCGATAGCCGACGTGTTCTTTCTAATTCAATTGGTTATGATATTTCTTGTGTCGGGCACAGTTGTTGCTTTGAATGTGGTCGTTAAGGGCATGGGTGCAAGAGAACGAAAGGAAAAAACTGACCTGATCCAGGAGTAACGCAAATTTTACAATGATGAGCGAGTTCCCAATGGCGGGAAATTGGCTCAAAAGATTTTACGGACAAAGGCGTCCAAACCAAGGGAATTTACCCCGGTTTGGCGCCTTTTTTTATTTGTTTTTCTGTTAAGGGGAAAAATATGAATGATATAAATCCAGTGGCTGGATATGCGCTCATCAAAGCGAAATCTAGTCGCAAAGTTCGATTATCCGTCATCGGTGCAGCGATGATTGCGTCAGGCGTAATGCCGGCGAACGCAGATTCGCTTTCGGATATTCTGACAGGCGGTCAGTTGAGTCTGCAGATGCGCCCCCGCTACGAATTCGTGCAGCAAGACGGCAAAGCCTACAACGCCAATGCGCTTACGATGCGCACGATGCTCGGCTACAGCATCAAACCAAGGTCCGACTTCGGTGCGACATTGCAGTTTATCAACGTGAGCAATCTCGACGGACAAAAACACTACAACGATACCGGCAATGGCCTAATTGCCTATCCGGTGATTGCCGATCCATCTCTATCGGCAATCAATCAGGCTGTTATAAGCTATGCAGGCATCCCTGGCACAGCGTTGAAATTCGGACGACAAATCATCGTGCTGGATAACTCGCGCTTTGTCGGCAACGTGGACTTCCGCCAGAACATGCAGACTTTCGATGGTTCCAGTTTGGAAAACCGGAGTCTTCCCCATACCACTCTTTTCGCAGCCCACATCACCCATGTCAAAGGTAGTTATGCAAACTATCAAATCCCGGTGGGGAGCAACCTTCAGCCGGTACGCGTCGATCTGCTGCATGCGGATTTCTCCCCCGTCACGGGCTTGGATCTGGTTGGTTACGATTACTTCTATCAAGACCTCAGCGTACTCGATTCCTCTGCCAACAATATTTCCAACAGTACGGCCGGCCTGAGATTGCACGGCGCCTCCCCAATCAGTGAACGGGCGAAATTGCTGTATACCGCGGAATATGCAAAGCAGCGCGGTTACGCCGGGGGCAGAGCCGGAATCGACGCAAGATACCTGCATTTCGGGGGTGGCGTAGGGTTCGGCAGCCTCTATGCACGCCTGGATTACGAACTCCTGGGAAGTAACGCCACCGGAACCTATGGCCTGCAAACTCCACTCGCCACCAAGCACTCTTTCAATGGATGGGCGGACATGTTCCTGGTCACTCCCGGGAAGGGGCTCAAGGACGAATATGTCACCGTGGGTGGGAGCGCATCGAAGCTCAACCTCGTGGCCAGTTACCATGATTACCATGCCGATTACGATAGTACCCATTATGGCACGGAATGGAATCTGTCCGCCGTCTACCCGCTCGAAAAACAACTCACCGTTAGCGTGATCTATGCCGGTTATACGGCAAAGGACGGAGTAGGCGCCAACTATCCAGGAACGCTCGTTCCCAACGTGGATACCAAAAAAACCTGGTTGATGCTGGATTACCGCTATTAGCGCTTGAGGAATCACGCAACTAGCGTTGCGAAAAACTGCAAGGAATATTGCAAGTTTCAATTCAATGTCAGATGGGAAAGGAACTGAAATGAAATCGAGTTTTTGGCAGGCAGGACACAAGCCGACACTGTTCGCGGCATTTTTGTATTTCGACCTGAGTTTCATGGTGTGGGTAATATTGGGGCCGCTCGGGGTGCATATCGCCAAGGATCTGGGGCTCACTGCGGCGCAGAAAGGGCTGATGGTGGCCACTCCGTTGTTGTCGGGTGCGCTGCTGCGCTTCGTCATGGGCATCATGGTGGATCATTTGAAACCCAAGCTGGCTGGCGCAATAGGCCAGGCAATCGTGATCATGACGCTGATGGCTGCATGGTGGCTGGGGGTTCATGATTTCCAGCAAGTGTTGGTGCTGGGGATATTTCTGGGCGTGGCCGGCGCATCATTCGCTGTCGCTTTGCCGCTGGCATCTCGCTGGTATCCCCCGGAACATCAGGGCACTGCGCTTGGGATTGCAGGGGCCGGAAACTCCGGGACGGCCCTGTCCGCCTTGTTTGCTCCGCTACTGGCCATAAGGTATGGCTGGACCAACGTTCTGGGGATTACCACAATTCCCTTGATTATGGTGTTCTTTTCGTATTTGTTGCTGGCGAAGGACAGCCCGAACTGCCCTCGGGCAAAACCCATGGGGGATTATCTCAAGGTGCTCAAGGACAGGGATGCATGGTGGTTCATGCTGTTTTACAGCGTGACTTTCGGTGGTTTTGTCGGCTTGGCTGCATCGCTTACGATTTATTTCAACGATCAATATGGACTGAATTCGGTGACCGCGGGGTATTTCACCGCCGCCTGCGTGTTTTCCGGTTCGCTGTTCCGCCCTGTCGGCGGAATGTTTGCCGATCGCATCGGCGGCATCCGTTCGCTTTCGATAATGTATGTGATTGCCGGGGTCTGTTTGGCTTTGGTGAGTATGGGTTTGCCATACGCATGGATGGCTTTGGCGGTTTTCATGCTTGCGATGCTGGCGCTGGGAATGGGCAATGGCGCCGTGTTCCAGTTGGTGCCGCAGCGTTTTCACAAGGAGATAGGCGTCATGACCGGCCTCGTTGGCATGGCCGGAGGGATAGGCGGATTTTATCTGGCATCGAGTCTTGGATATGCCAAGCAAATTACCGGGCATTATCAGAACGGATTCCTGATCTTTGTCGGATTGATGATTCTCGCGCTGCTTGGATTGTTGAGCGTAAAAAAACGCTGGCGCACCACCTGGGGGGCGCCTCATTTGACTGCCGCGAAAATTTAACATGAAATCGGGCCGGATAATTCCAATGACACTTGAGGTAATCGGCGGTTATGCGAGCGTCACCGGCGAGAGACCATCGAATGCGGATTTTTGCGGCATGGTGATGCCGGAAAGAGAATTGCTGGAAGCAAAGGGCATCGTGGCGGGACTCGCCGATGGCGTGGGAAACATCGGCGGGAGAGAGGCTGCCGAATACAGCGTGCGCGGATTGTTGAGCGATTACTACGCCACGCCCGACACATGGGCAATTCCTCATGCGCTTGACAAGGTGTTGCGAGCGATCAACAGCTGGTTGCTTGCGCAGAGCGCCTCAAAGCGCGAGGACCAGCGTCTGGTGAGTACGCTGAGCGTTCTGGTGTTGCGCGGCGATCGCTATGTGATCGGGCATGTCGGCGACAGCCGGGTCTATTTGCTTAGAGACCGGAAATTGCAATCAATGACCACCGACCATGTTTGGGATCGTCCCGGCATGCAGCATGTATTGAGGCGCGCCATGGGACTCGACCAACATTTGGCAGTCGATTACTGCGACGGCGCATTGCATGATGGCGATATTTTCCTGCTGGCATCGGATGGCGTATGGGAGGCGCTCGGAGACAAGCTATTGCACGAATTGCTTTATTTTCACCAGGAGCCACAGCGCGCAGCAGATGTGCTGGTAAATGAGGCAGTGAAGCGAGGCGGGAAAGACAATGCCACCGCGGTGGTGATGAAGATCACAAAAGCAGGCGAAGCAAATCGCCATTCTCTGGCTATGATGGCGCAGGACCTGATTGTGCCGGAGCGGCTGAAGCCAGGTCAAAGACTGGATGATTTCGAAATATTGAAACTGGTTCACGAATCGAAAGGATCCCTGCTCTATCAGGTGCGTCATGTGGCTACGCAACAAGTGCTGGTGTTGAAGACCCTGCCGCCGGCGTTGCAGGATGACTTGCCGAGCCGTGAAAATCTGCTTGCCGAAGAATGGCTGGCAAAGCGGTTGATATCGCATTATTTTCCGCAGGTGCTGCCGCTCTCTTCTGAAACACGACATTTCCTTTATTACGTCATGACATTTCATGAAGGTGCGACGTTACAGCAGCACCTGGATCATGGTCGCCATTTTTCTGTCGCCGAGGCGGTGCAAATCGGCATTCGCCTCGGCAAGGCAATGGGCGTGATGCATCGCATGGAGATCATTCACCGCGACATCAAGCCGGATAACGTGCATTTGGACATGGACGGAAAGTTGCGCCTCCTCGACCTGGGGGTGGCATTGAATCCGGCGACGATGCAGCTTCAAGGCAACCCGGGAACGCCCAGTTTTATTGCTCCGGAATTGCTTGCACGAGATCAGCCATCCCGCCAAAGCGATCTCTATGCCCTGGGCGTGACCGTGTATTACCTGCTGACGCGAAAATATCCTTATGGCGAAATCGAACCGTTCCAGCGTCCCCGCTTTACCGAACCGCTGCCGCCGACACGGTATCGACCCGATATTCCGCAATGGCTGGAAAATATGCTCTTGAAAGCAGTTTCGAAAGATCCGGTCAAACGGTTCGAGACGGCAGAAGAATGGGTGCTCAGTCTCCAACAGGGCGAGCATGCTTCACTGATGCCGCCGCTGCATGCTCCGTTGCTCGAACGCGACCCGCTGTTATTGTGCCAGCGTGTCGCAGCAGTTTCAGTTCTGATCAATTTGTTGTTGTTTTATCTGCTATGGGCCATGTGAATTTACAAGCATTGCGCACTCATTGAGGGCGTGGCGCACCAAAAGAATGCGGTTTTTTGCAAAAACATCAAGAAAATCGCTCGTTTTGTTTGGCATGAGAATTGCTTGAAATTTGGAAGACAATTCCCTACCCAACGGCGGGCGGGAATGTGATTTGAAATACCGACAAAGGCGTCGTTCCAGCTTGAGGGCTGGATGACGCCTTTTTTTATTGTGAGGAGTAGATGATGGCTGAGAAAAAAATCAGATTGGTTGTGATCGGAAATGGCATGGCGGGCATCCGCACTGTCGAGGAATTGCTCAAGATGTCGCCCGATGATTTCGAGATTACCGTGTTCGGCGCTGAACCGCATCCCAACTACAACCGGATATTGCTTTCTCCTGTGTTGTCAGGAGAAATGTCGTTTCAGGATACCGTGCTCAATGACTGGGATTGGTATGAAAGAAACCACATTACGCTCCATACCGGCAAACCTGTCAGCAAAATAGATCGCTATCGTTGCACGGTTGAAACCGGGGATGGGCTGGTCGTTCCTTACGACCGTTTGTTGATCGCCACCGGCTCCAATCCCATGATATTGCCAATACCCGGGGCCGACCTGCCTGGCGTGCTCGCGTATCGCAGTATCGAGGATGTCGAGAAAATGCTTGCGGCGGCAGGCCCGGGCAAAAAAGCGGTGGTCATCGGCGGAGGTTTGCTGGGGCTGGAAGCTGCAAATGGATTGTCGCTGCGCGGCATGGAGGTTTCTGTCGTGCATCTGTGCGATTGGCCGATGGAACGCCAGCTTGATCAGGCAAGCGGGGGTTTGCTCAAACAGGCTCTGGAAAAGCGCGGACTGCAATTTTATCTTTCCAGGCAGACAGAAGCAATTCTAGGCGAAGAACGGGTCGTCGGGGTGCGCTTTAAGGACGGGGAAGAAATTCCTGCCGGCATGGTGGTGATGACGGCTGGCATCCGGCCCAACATTGCGCTTGCCCAATCTGCCGGAATACATTGCGACCGCGGCATCGTGGTCAGCGATACCATGCAAACCTACGATCCGAAAATCTACTCCGTGGGGGAATGCGCCCAGCATCGCGGCCAAACATACGGGCTGGTTGCGCCGCTTTTCGAACAGGCCAAAGTCGCTGCGAATCATCTCGCACGTTACGGCGGCATGCGTTATGAAGGCTCGTCGGTTTCCACCAAGCTGAAAGTGACCGGCATCGATCTTTTCTCCGCGGGGGATTTCAAGGCCGGTCCGGAAGACGAGGAACTGTTGCTGCAGGATGCCGCGCGCGGCGTGTATAAAAAACTGGTGCTGCGCAATAATCGTCTGCGCGGAGCGGTGATGTATGGCGACACGCTGGACGGCCCATGGTATTTCCAGATGATGCGCGACGGAACGGATGTCACGGAGTTGCGCGAACATATCTTGTTCGGGCAAATACATATAGGGGATTCGGGTCGCGGCGGCGCTTCGAGTGTCGCCAACATGCCGGACGATGCCGAAATCTGCGGCTGCAACGGGGTTTGCAAGGGCACCATCGTCAAAGCCATCATAGAGAAGAAGCTCTTTACCCTGGAAGAAGTCCGGGCCCATACCAAGGCATCCAGTTCATGCGGTTCATGCACCGGCCTGGTGGAGGGTTTGCTTGCCAATACCCTGGGTGGAGATTATTCCGCGAAGTCGAGCAAGAAGCCGATTTGTGCCTGTACAGAACATTCCCATCAGGAAATCCAGTATGCGATCCGCGATCAGGGCTTCAAGTCCATACCTGAATTAATGCAGGTCCTGAACTGGAAGAATCAGGACGGTTGCCACATTTGCCGCCCCGCGCTCAATTATTACCTGCTGGCCGCATGGCCCGGGGAATATCAGGACGACAGCCACTCGCGTTTTATCAACGAGCGTGTGCATGCCAATATTCAGAAAGACGGTACTTATTCTGTGGTGCCGCGCATCTGGGGCGGGGTCACTTCTCCTGCCGAGTTGCGTTCGATTGCGGACATCGCTGAGAAATACAGAGTGCCCACCGTAAAAATTACCGGCGGCCAACGCATCGACTTGCTGGGGGTCACCAAGGAAAACCTGCCCAAAATGTGGAGCGATCTGGTCGATGCAGGGTTCGTCTCGGGACACGCTTACGGCAAGTCATTGCGCACGGTCAAAACCTGTGTCGGCACCGACTGGTGTCGCTTTGGCACACAAGATTCGACGGGCCTGGGCATCAAGATCGAAAAAATGACCTGGGGCACGTGGACTCCTCACAAATTCAAGGTTGCAGTCTCCGGATGTCCCCGCAACTGCGCCGAAGCCACCATCAAGGACTTCGGGGTGGTGTGCGTGGATTCCGGGTTCGAGATACACGTGGGTGGAAACGGCGGGGTGAAAGTGCGCGTCACTGATTTCTTGTGCAAGGTCGCTACCGAAGCGGAAGTGCTGGAATACTGCGGCGCATTCATGCAGGCATACCGTGAAGATGCCCATTATCTTGAACGTACGGCGCCCTGGATAGAACGTGTCGGGCTGGCTTACGTGAAGCAGCGTGTAGTCGATGATGCACAGGGAAGAGCTGCCTTGTATGCCCGATTCCTGGAATCGCAACGGTATAGTCAGGACGATCCCTGGAAAGAGCGCGCCCAAGGCCGGGATGCACGGGAATATGCGCCATTGGCTACGATCGGATAAGGGGAGAGTGAAATGAGCTGGATGCAAGTAGGTACGCTGGAAGATGTTCCGCGCCAAGGATCGCGAGTGGTCGATACACCGAAAGGCAAGATTGCCATATTTCGAAGCGTCGACGACCGGATATTTGCGCTCAACAACAGTTGCCCCCATAAGGGGGGGCCGCTCTCGCAGGGGATCGTGCATGGCAGTCGGGTTACCTGTCCATTGCATAGCTGGGTGATTGACCTGGAAACAGGTTCGGCCGTAGCGCCCGATGTCGGGTGTGCGCATCGATATGATGTGCGAGTTGAAGCAGGTTTGTTGTTTCTCGATTTAGAGGTTGAGAAATGCAAGACATAGCAGTGCCGCAAGCCATACGCAGCACCTGCCCCTATTGCGGGGTGGGGTGCGGGGTGTCCGTCGGCTTTGAAGCGGATGGAGTCAGATTGTCCGGCGATCCACAGCATCCGGCGAATTTCGGGCGCCTGTGTTCCAAAGGGGCTGCGTTGGCCGAGACGCTGGATGCAGAGGGACGCTTGCTGTACCCCATGGTGCACGGTCGGCGCGCATCCTGGGATGAGGCGCTGAATAGTGTCGCCAATGGCTTAAAGCAGGTCATCGAAGAGCATGGGGCCGATGCGGTGGCATTCTATGTTTCCGGTCAAATTCTGACCGAAGACTACTATGTCGCCAATAAACTGATGAAAGGGTTCATCGGCAGCGCCAATATCGATACCAATTCACGCCTGTGCATGTCTTCTGCCGTTGCTGCGCACAAGCGCGCATTCGGCGCCGATGCGGTACCGGTGAACTATGAGGATATTGAATCCGCCGATTTGGTGGTGATTGTCGGTTCAAACTATGCGTGGGCGCATCCTGTGCTTTATCAGCGTCTAGCCAGCGCTAAAAAAACGCGCCCTGAAATGAAGGTGGTGGTGATCGACCCGCGTCGCACGCCGACTTGCGATATGGCCGATTTGCATTTGGCGATTGCACCGGGATCCGATGCATTCTTGTTCAACGGACTGCTGCATTATCTGAGAAGAGAAGACATGCTCGATCTGGGCTTTGTCGAAGCGCACGTCGAAGGGTTTGCCGCTGCTTTCGAAGCGGCCCGGGCGGTCGGTTCGATCCCCAAAGTGTCTCGGGTTTGCGGCGTCACGGAAGCGGAAATCAGCGATTTTTTCCGAATGTTCGCTGTAACCGAGCGTACCGTGACCGTTTTCTCGCAAGGCATCAACCAGTCATCCAGCGGCGTGGATAAGGGCAATGCCATTATCAATGTGCATCTGGCTACCGGACGGATCGGGCGCCCCGGGATGGGCCCGTTTTCCGTCACCGGGCAACCGAACGCCATGGGCGGACGGGAAGTGGGCGGCCTGGCCAATCAACTTGCCGCGCATCTGGATTTTTCCGACAAGGCTGGTATCGATCTTGTGGCGCGCTTCTGGAATGCATCGAACATTGCACGCGCACCGGGTCTTAAGGCAGTGGAGATGTTTCAGGCCATTGAGTCGGGAAAAATCAAGGCGGTATGGATTATGGGCACCAATCCGGCGGTTAGCCTGCCAGATGCAGATCGAGTGCGCGATGCCTTGTCGGCCTGCAAGTTGGTCGTGGTGTCTGATTGTGTGGAACATACCGATACCACAGCCTGCGCCGACATCCTGCTGCCCGCCGCCGCCTGGGGAGAGAAAGAGGGTACGGTGACAAATTCCGAGCGCCGCATTTCTCGACAGCGATCATTCATGCCATCGGCAGGCGAGGCCAGGCAGGACTGGTGGATCATTACTCAAGTTGCACAGCGCATGGGGTTTGCAGAGGCATTTCCCTATACGCACCCTGTGCAAATATTTCGAGAACATGCGCGGCTTTCCGGTTTTGAAAATTGCGGGAATCGCGCCTTCGACATCAGTGGATTGGCTGATCTCGAGGATGTCCAGTACGAAGCGTTGAATCCGGTGCAATGGCCTGTGAGCCGCGCTGCAGAGAGTGGTACGGCACGGTTGTTTGAGGATGGGCGTTTTTTTACGGTCAGCGGCAAGGCGCGCATGATCGCAATTGTGCCGAAATTGCCGGCAGTCACAGCGGATGCTGATTTCCCATTGGTCCTGAATACCGGACGGGTTCGCGATCAATGGCATACCATGACGCGCACCGGCAAGGTGCCGCGTCTGAATGCGCATGCATTTGAGCCTTTTGTCCAGATGCGATCGACCGACGCTCAATCCTGTCAGTTGCAGAGTGGCGGGCTGGCACGCTTGACCAGCCGACACGGCAGCATGTTGGCTCGGGTGCAGATCAGCGACGATCAGCGCGCCGGATCGGTGTTTGTACCCATGCACTGGAATGACGCCTTTGCGAGATTGGCGCGAGTCGATGCCCTGGTGGCGCCGATTACCGATCCGATTTCAGGTGAACCGGAATTCAAGCATGCCCCGGTCCGGGTCGAAGCCTATCAACCTGCCTGGCAGGGATTTGTGCTGAGCCGGGCGCGGCTTGATTTACCCGAGGCAAGTTATTGTGCCTGTTCGCGCAGAATCGAACACTGGCGACATGAAGTCGCAGGCGAGGTGCTGCCTGAGAACTGGGGTGATTGGGTGCGGACGACTTCGGGGCTCTCGGGAGAGTGGCTCGAATATCGCGATGCCATGATGGGACGCTACCGTGCCGCCTGCATACTCAATGGGCGCCTGGAAGCGGTATTCTTTATCGCTCCAGACCATCATTTACCCGAACGCGAATGGCTGGGTAGTCTGTTTGGGCAAGCTGTGCTGGACCCGGAAGACCTTGCAGGGTTGCTCGCTGCACGGCCAACCAAGGGAGCGCCTGGCGATACCGGACGCAACGTGTGCGCCTGTTTCAACGTCGGTGAAAAAACCATTTTGAACGCAATTCGAGAACAGGGGCTGGAAAGCGTGGAAGCGGTGGGCGCTTGTCTGAAGGCAGGCACCGGTTGCGGCTCGTGCGTCCCGGAAATTCGCCGGATTCTGGAGCTTCGCGCATGAACCTGCATCCGCTCAAGTTCCAATACATCATCCCGGGTTATCATATTGCACGCTTCAGACAGCCATGAAGTGATGCAGAAGAATTCTTAAAAAAGTGCCCAATGCATTATGATTGCAACGGATGGAACGGATAATTTTCATATGGAAATCAGGATTGGCATCGTCAGCATCAGCGACCGCGCTTACACAGGGATTTACGAGGACAGGGGGATTCCGGCCCTGCATGACTGGCTGGACAACGCGCTGCAATCGAAATGGATTGCGCTTTCCAGACTGATTCCGGACGAGCGCGATCTGATAGAAAAGACCCTTGCGGATCTCGTCGACAACGAAGGCTGCTCGCTCGTCCTGACAACCGGCGGAACGGGACCGGCTCCGCGCGACGTGACGCCGGAGGCGACACTCGCCATTGCCGACAGGGTTCTGGATGGATTCGGAGAAGAGATGCGCCGTATCAGCCTGCAATATGTTCCGACAGCGATCCTTTCGCGCCAGGTTGGCGTCATCAGAAAGAGCGCCCTGATTCTGAATCTTCCCGGGCAACCCAAGGCTATCAAGGAAACTCTGGACGGTATTTTTTCCGCCGTACCCTACTGCATCGACCTGATCGGGGGACCCCGCATGGAAACGAAGCCCGACGTGATCAGCGCCTTCCGGCCGAACAGATAGATTCGGCGAGCCTCAGATCATCCGGGGTATTGATATTGAAAAAAGCATCCGGCTCGGGAAATGACACGAGGACATGCTCGTGCCGCTTCTGCCAGTCGAGGACTTTCCGTCCGCCATGCTCAAGGAATTCATCGAGATCAGCAAGCAGTTCCTGCTTGCACAGCATGAGCGCTTGATGGGTTTCCCCCGCTGATTCCGGAATTGCGATCTGCGCCCCTGTTTCGATCAAGCCATGTTTCAGCGCGCTGACGAGGTTTTCCGGGAAAAAAGGCGTGTCGCAAGGCAATGTCAGGATCAATGGGTGGTTTGCAGAGCGCATCGCCTGGCGCAACCCAGAAAGAGGGCCGAAGCCTTCATCCGAAAGAACCTTGTGTCCGAAGCCTGAATAGAATTGCAGGTTGCGATTCGCCGTGACGAGGATTTCATCGACATGGGGCTCGATTCTCGAGATCACTCTCGCGAAGAGGGAAATGCGGTCCAGAAGCAGCAGCCCCTTGTCGTTCCCGTCCATGCGGCTTGCGCGCCCCCCGGCAAGGATGGCGGCAGCGACGCTTTCATTTTGCATGCCAGTCGCCCGATGTGCCGCCCTGTTTCTCGGTCAGCCTGATGTCGGCGATGGTCATCCCGCGATCTGTCGCCTTGCACATGTCGTATATCGTGAGAAGAGCAATGCTTGCAGACATCAGGGCTTCCATCTCCACTCCGGTCCGCCCCACAGTTTCCGCCCTCGTCCTGCACAGGATGGCATCCTCCTCGAACTCGAATTCGACAGCCACCCTGGTGAGGGAAAGCGGATGGCAAAGCGGAATCAGTTCGGATGTGCGCTTTGTAGCCATGATTCCTGCAATGCGGGAGACGGCGAGCACGTCTCCCTTCCTGCCGCTGCCGCTTTTCACGATTTCCAGCGTCTCGGGCTTCATCCTGATGCGTCCCTCGGCGACCGCGATGCGGCGGGTCTCGCCTTTTCCGGAAACGTCGACCATGTGCGCGTCCCCACGGGAATCGAAATGCGTCAATTTACCCATTCGGCTCTCCTGTCATTGACCGGCGTGATATCGAGTGGCATATTACGTGAGGAATCGTGGAGAAATCAAATTGACCGAAGTGCACGGACGCATCTGGCTGACGAAAAACGGCAGGAATTTCCTCGGGCACGGGAGAATCGAACTTCTGCGGCATATCGGTGAAACGAGATCGATCGCCGAGGCAGCCAGGATCATGAAAATGAGCTACAAATCGGCCTGGGATGCCGTCGATGCGATGAACAGGACTTTCGGCGTTCTCCTCGTGGAGCGCGTATCTGGCGGCAAGGGGGGAGGCGGGTCGAAGCTCACGGAAGAAGCCGTGCGGCTCATATCGGCTTTCAGAAAAATCGAGGCGGAGCATGACGAGTTCCTGTCGAAACTGAGCGAAGCGATCAGGGATTCACTCGATCCAGCGTGAGGCTGCGATGTCGTCCGACTCCTTCGCATCGACCCACCTTTCCCCTTCGGACGTGCTTTCCTTCTTCCAGAACGGCGCTTTCGTTTTCAGCAAATCGATTATGAATTCCGCAGCCCTGAAGGCGTCCTGCCGGTGTGGGGACGCGACCAGAACCAGAACGATCTGATCCGAAATTTGTAGATGCCCCACCCTGTGGATGATGGTCGCATCCAGTATGCTCCATGTCTTACCGGCTTCTTCCAGGATGACCCGAAGCATCTTTTCGGTCATCCCCGGGTAATGCTCCAGGGTCATGCCGCTCACCTTGCGGCCATCGCTGAAATCCCGCACGAGGCCGATGAAGCTTACGATGGCGCCCGCATCGGCAAACCTTTTCCTGATTTTCTCCATCTCTTTTCCCGCGTCGAAATCTGCTTCCTGCACCCTGACTTCCATTTCAACCTCCCGTGATCGGAGGGAAAATGGCGACTTCGTCGCCATCCTTTACCGGGGCATCGAATCCTGCCATGCTGCTGTTGATCGCGACCCGGAAAGGCTTCGATAGCTCGTCCTGCCATTTCCCGCCTCGATGTCTGATCAGCGCAACGAGCCCTTCCATATCCGAGATGCCTTCAGGCAGGGTGAGTTCCTCCGAAGCGCCGAAGGCTTCGCGCAATCTTGCAAAATAAAGGATCCTCATGTCAGCGGAACAATTCCGAAAAGGGCGTGAAACGCACGACATCCCCTTTCAGTATCCCGGCCCCGGCAGGAATTTCAACGAGACCGTTCCCCCAGGCAAGGGAAGTGAGCACGCCGGAACCCTGTTTGGGGTAAATGCCGGCTCTGGACTCCCCTTCCTCCTCGATCAGTCTCGCCCTCAGCCATTCCGGCCTGTTCCCGCTTTTCCAGTCGAAATCCGCTTTCACCGTAAATGTCGCGGTCTGCCATTTCAGGGCGCCCTGGGAGCGCAGTATGAAAGGCCTGGCAAAAAGGCAGAACATCATGAATGCGGATACGGGGTTCCCGGGAAGCCCGATGAAAGGCGTTCCTTCGAGATTGCCGAAAGCGAACGGCTTGCCCGGCTTGATCGCGACGCGCCACATTTCGATCTGTCCGATTTTTTCCACTGCCGCCTTGACATGGTCTTCCTCACCGACCGAAACGCCGCCGCATGTCAGGACGAGATCCGCGCAATTTCCGGCTTCTTTCAGCGCAGAGACAGTCGCATCCAGTTCGTCCGCAATGATGCCCAGATCGAGGATTTCGCAGTCGAGCGCATCGAGCAGCCCGATCAGGCTGAAACGGTTCGAGTTGTAGATCTGGCCCGGGCCGAGCGGCGATCCTGGCATGACGATTTCGTTTCCCGTGAAGAAGATGGCGACGCGCAGCTTCCTGTAGAGGCGAATGCTCGAGATCCCGACGGAGGAGATCAATCCCAGTTCCTGTGGGCGGAGCTTTACACCGCCATGCAGGAATACGCTCCCCTTTGCGATATCTTCCCCCCGCTTCCTGATATTGGCCCCGATCCCGGGCTTCTGGCCTATCTTCATGGTTTTCTCGTCGTAACTGCAGTCTTCCTGCATGACGACTGCATCCGCCCCGGGAGGCACCGGCGCTCCCGTGAAGATCCTTGCCGCAGTTCCCGGGGTCAGGGGCTGGGGGCTGGCGCCGGCGGGGATGCGCTGCGAAATGGGCAAGAATTCTGCCGAACATGCTGCCGTCGAAATGGCGAATCCGTCCATTGCGCTGTTGTCGCAAGGAGGAACGTCGCATGGGGAGAGAAGCGCTTCAGCCAGGATCCTGCCGAGCGCACTTTCGGTTTCCAATGTTTCGATTTCGGAAACCGGGGAGGCCCTGGATATCAGCAGATCGAGCGCTTCGCGCGGTGAAATTGCGCTCATGGATTCATTCCGAGGTGATTTTTTATGAAAGCGGCAATCAGGTCCGGCCTGTCCAGATCGATCAAAGGTAATGCCGTTTCGATCCGGGAATCGCAGGCAATGCCAACGATATGGGGATCCTCGGGAAAGAGCAAGGGTTTCATGGCAGCCTTTCTGTGGATCTCGATCTTGGGTATGGGGTCATGCTTGAATCCTTCGACGAATACGATATCGCAGGGGGAAAGACGCCCGAGTAGCGCGGCAAGGGGGAGTTCCGCTTTCCCTGCAAGTTCGTGCATGATCGCCCAGCGCCTGTTCGAACTGATCAGCACTTCGCCCGCCCCTGCTGTCCTGTGCCTGTGGGAATCCTTGCCAGGCTGATCCAGGTCGAAATCGTGATGGGCATGCTTGATGAGCGAAACCCTGAACCCTTCCTGCACGAAAAGGGGAATCAGTTTCTCGATCAGTGTCGTCTTGCCGCTTCCGGAATATCCGGCAAATCCAAAAATTTTCATCGAATGCTTTTTTTCGCCAAGAGTGTTATATTTTTGCAAATATAACGCCGAAAGAAAAGCTGTGGACGGAAATTTGATCGACCCCTTCGGGCGAAAAATAGAGTATCTCAGGCTTTCGGTCACCGACCGCTGCGACTTGAGGTGCAGCTATTGCCTGCCCAAGGGTTATTCCGGCTTCGAAGAGCCGCAGCACTGGCTGAATTTCGACGAAATCGAAAGGCTCGTCAGGGTCTTCGCTAAGCTGGGAGTGGGAAGAGTCAGGCTGACCGGAGGCGAGCCTCTGCTGCGCAAGAACCTGCCCGACCTTGCAGGGCGTATTTCGTCCATCCCGGGAATTCATGATCTCTCTCTCAGCACCAACGCAACCCGGCTTGACAGGCAGGCGGAAAGCCTCAAGGCCGCCGGTATAGATCGCATCAACATCAGCCTGGATTCGCTCGTTGCGGAGCGCATCGAGAAGTTGACCGGGCGAAACGTTCTCGGCCCCATCCTCTCTGGCATCAGGGCGGCAAGGGATGCCGGCTTCAGGCTGATCAAAATCAACATGGTGATCATTCCCGGCGTCAACGATGGCGAAATCCGGGAGATGGTCAGGTTCTGCATGGATCACGGCCTGATATTGCGCTTGATCGAAACCATGCCCATGGGGGATTCGGCGAGAAGTCAGGGTTTTTTCGACCTCCAGCCAGTCATGCGCGATCTCATGGAAAAATATGCCCTGATCCCTGCCGTGCTTCCCGGAGGCGGGCCAGCACGCTATCTGCAGACGCCGGATGGCCGGTTCAGCATGGGTTTTATCACCCCCATTTCCCGGCATTTCTGCGAAACTTGCAACAGACTTCGCCTCGGCGTCGACGGAACGCTTTATCTATGTCTGGGTCAGGAAGACAAAATCGAATTCCGGCAGCTCTTGAGAGCGGATGCGTCGGAAGAGATGCTGGAAGCTGCCGTGCTGGCAGCGATCGAGCGAAAACCGGAGCGCCATGAATTCAGGGAGTCGCCTCAAAAAATTGTTCGCTTCATGTCGGCAACGGGCGGCTGACCTCTCGGAGTCAAATATGCGTTGCTTGTCATCGTCGGTTGAGTTCATTAACCACCATCTTTTCGGAAAAACGTCAGCCGGATGAAAGTCGCAAAATTGGAATTGACGCCAGTGGAAGACAAGACTGCGACGGTCAAGGGAAGCTATGATGGGCCAACATAGGCTGAATGGCAGGTTTTCGTTCATTACCGACCTACGCTAGGAGACTGGCCAGCGACTGAAATGGCCGAACTGCAGAAGTTAAACCATGGAAAATAGGCTATTTGCAAAACATGGTTGGATACAACCTTGGATTGCACAATACAGAATTACCTGCTCAACCGCGAATCGAATTCGAAGGGGCGAACGATGCGGATCGTAACGCTATCGAACGCTGAATGGTGTGGGTTCAGCACAACATTTGAGGCTTCAGGCATGATGGCAGAGGGCACGACAAGCCCAAGTTGTGTGGATGCAAGCAAGAATTTATCTCCAATCGAGATGGCTGCAGTCGAGCTGGGGAGCGCATCCCAGCCAGCTGGCAAGTCAGCCGCTGCGAGACGAAGATAAAGTCGTTCATCGTCTGGCAAATCAAAGACGGACAGCACCAGATCCTGCGGGAGAATGTCTGAAGTGTGGACAAGTTTTTCCATGGCCGCAATCTCTGGGCTCATGCCGGCGTATATGGCGGCAATGCCTGATGAGTTCCAGCGCCCACCAGTCAGTCGCGCTCCAGTCCCCTGTCGGTCAAGCGCATAGCTGCGCTTGGCAATCCTCCATGCCTGCATTAGACAGCGCCACCGTAGGCAATCGCGGACAATATCTTGCGGACTTCACCTGCGCCTGTCTCGGTGTCCAGCATGGACAATGGGGTATCTCCAAGTGAGGCGTTCATCTTGGTCAACCAATCACGAGCCATGTCGGATGTTCCGAAGACCTTCTCGGCCTCATCCTCGATCAGTGCAATGCGGCCCAATCGCTCAGTCTCGGTTTGTCCCAACGGAAGTCCGGACTTGATCTTGCGTTCTGCGGTCGCCGGGGAGATCCCGATCAACTTTGCAAAAAGAGTGCGTGGCATTCCGAAGTGCTCGCTGGCAGTAACTAGGATGGACGGGGATGCTCCAGAGCGAACAATCTGAATTCGTATTCCAGGATTGGCCGTGGCCAATGCTGCTTTCCACTTGCCGAAACTCTCTGTACGCTTTATGGTAGCTGTCATAAGAACTCCATCTGTCATTTGATGGTTTATTATACATCAAATGAGAGATAATGTTTTGTATAAAGTGTTCGTGACCACATAGCGAAGCGATTGATTTGGGTTGGCTTCAACCGCAGATTGCAGATAGCCGAAAAATAGATTCTCTCTTCGGGCACACCACTGCCTATTAGCCGCTTTCCTTACCTAGACTTTCTCAGCAACTCAACCAGAAACATGGCAAACGGCATTATGTTCCCATCGACGCTCGCAGACTCCAGGGTTGTCATATAGTCAGTACGTCTCTCCAGCGGAACAATGGTCCACGGATACCCTCCTGAGGCAAGCATCAAATTCATCAGGAATCGCCCCATGCGTCCGTTGCCGTCCATATAAGGATGGATGTAGACGAACATGAAATGCCCCAGCACAACGCGAACCGCCGGTTCGATTTCCTCTTTCAGCAATTCAAAGAATGCCGGCATCAGTTCGCGCACGGCTTGCCACTGGAAGGATTCAAGTTCATCATGATATGAATCTGGCGATTGCAGCGATGCTTGGGGTAGGGGTGAAAAATAGACCCCATTTTTCTGACCTGAGCCCGACGAGCTGCCAGACTGCTCCACCCCGCGCAGCGAGAGAGGGGAGATCTTACATGAAATCGGGATTCCCTTGCGGGCGCATGGCGGAAATCTGGACGGAGTCGCCC